>JALVDN010000103.1 GCA_027008965.1 Flavobacteriales bacterium
TGGCGTGCTCCGTTTAAATCTTTTTCGGCTCAGCCTGCGGATGTAATATTGGCCTGCGGGGTCTCCCGGCATTCGCCGGCGAGCCTCCTCGGCCAAACATCCGCTCGGCTTCGCCTTCAAAAGGATATCACTTCGCCCGCCGGCGCAAACAAAGCGTTTCTATTCTTTAATCCGCACCGGAATAGGTCCGCCGTTGGAAATAAAACCTCCGCCTATTTCTTCAAGATTCACATTCAGTTTATCCCAAGTACTAATGCCCGATATGTTCACGCTGATTTCTTCTGCCGCCGACAGTTTCACCCGGATGGCTCCATCCTCATCTATGGGAACAATCAAGTAATTATCAGTGGACATTTTTTTCAAATGATTATCACTGTTTCCGGCATACGCATTGGATATCAAATCTAAATCCTTGACGGTCATGATGGTCAAATTTACAGCAATCACTGTAAGTACAATTTTGGTAAATCGGTCGAGTTTCATAGGTTGGATATTTAAGGTTTATATTTTAATGGAATTTTATGTTATTTATTTTCCTAAAATAATGATTTGTGGACGGATAAAAAAATACAATTGATTGATTGTATTATTGTATTTGTATTCTCGCTTTTGCAATTATTTTTGTATAAAAGGTTTTATTATTAAAATTTTTTTCTTTAAATTTGATTTATAAAAATAATAGAAATGAATAAAAAAGTTTTTTTTCTGAGTTTCTTATTATTGTTATTGATTGGCAATATAAATTCCTGCAAAAAAAAGGAATGTTCAAGCTCTGAAATAATAGAAGAACCAAGTTTGTTTGATTATCTGACAGAAGATTCTTGGAAAATTGAAAAGTTTGAAGAGTACATTGATGGAAATAGAACTCGTTTAAATCCCGGTGATCCTGATGAACGCTTTGTTTTTTCTCGTTCAAAGGATTATTTATATTTTGGTTATGATGGCGGACTTCAAGACTATGGTCGCTTTGAATTTCATTCAACTAATGCTCCTTATATAGATTTATATCTATCCTATAATCGGTATTATCATCTTGATATTATAAAATTAGAAGCTAAAACTTTTCAATATGAAACTGTTTTTGAAAATAACGGGCACAATTATCGATGGGTTTATTATTTATACAGGCCCTAGAAGATGGAATTATTTTCTAAATTTCTCCTCACTCATAAAACACCGCACTCATATAGCCTACCACACTGCTGTAATCTCCCGTTACATCACCGCTTGTACGATAGTCTAAAACCTGAGCTTTCAAATCCTTTTCCCGGGCGGCATCCACGGCGGCAACCAGTCCCGGTTTCCCGCATGCTTCACATCCTTGCATGATAAGTCGGCTATCTTCCAATTGCGTTCCTTCCACACAATAAGCATCCAAACTATTCGCTTTTTCTTGCGGATAATAATGACTTAAATCCGTAGAAATTACAACGGCTACACCAAGTAAAGCCAACAAAAATTTGATAATCTCCTTCAAATAATCTGTTGAAACATCACCATAAATGAGTTCCAAAATTTTTGCATCGGGAGTGTAGTATGCCGCAAAAGGAAATTCAACCTCCGTGCTGTGTTCCCTGGCATGAGCCGGCGGGTGAAAAACCAATTCAAAATGCTTATTCAATTCACTTAAAAGTGATAAATCCCCGGGCATAAAACCAAAAGGCGTTTCATACCACCTGAACGGTCCTGCACTCACCCCCGGAATATATTCATAATGCGAAGGTCCTATCACCACCACGGTTTCAGGATTTTTTTCAGGCATAAGCCTGAAGGCCGTGTTGGCCGTGAAACCACTGAAAATATAGCCCGCATGCGGAGCAACAATCATTTCGGGTATATATTTTTTATCATCCTTTCCCGCTTGCGCTAAAATCCTTTCCCAATGATCAATCATTTTGACAATATCATTGGGCTCCGCCGGATAAAATCTTCCTTTTTGAACAGCTTTTCTTACGGGTTCCATACGCCTGGTATTTTGGTTTTACAATGATAACATGCTCCGTCAACAATTCTGTAGGATAACAACACATATCCGATTCTCTCAATCAATGCCGCATGACAATTCGGACAATACGTTGTATTTTTCACCCCGATATTGCCCAAATAAACAAATTTCAGTCCGGCTTTTTTTCCAATGTCATAAGCCATCTCCAAGGTGGATTTGGGCGTGTGGTTGGTATCGGTCATCTTATAATCCGGGTGAAAAGCACTCAGGTGCCACGGGGTCTCCGTGCCCAATTCATTGGCTATAAACTTGGCAATTTTTTCCAAATGTTCCGGTGCATCGTTCACGCCGGGAATAACCAAAGTGGTCACTTCTACCCACAAGCCGGTTTCTTTCATCAATTTCAATGTTTCACGCACCGTGAACGGGGCTTTCAAATAGCGTTTATAATATTTTTCATCATAAGCCTTGAAATCCACATTGGCTGCATCAATGATGCCTTTCATATCCTTGACCACCTCCTCACTTTCAATTCCGTTGGTCACAAAAATACTTTTGATGCCATATTTTTTGGCTTCCAAAGCCACATCCCTTGCATACGGATAGAAAATAGTAGGCTCATTATAGGTATAAGCAATGGTTTTGGCATCATATTTCAAAGCCAATTGAACCAAATCTTCAGGTGCAACATAATCTTGCTGTTCCACTTGACGGATTTGAGAAATCTGCCAGTTTTGACAGAAAGGGCAATGCATGTTACAACCCACTGTTCCTATGGAAAGGGCGGTAGTTCCTGGCAAAAAATGATACAAAGGTTTTTTTTCTATCGGATCCAAATGCAAGGCGGCAATTTTTCCATAAACCAAATTGACCAACTGTCCGCCTTCATTTTTATTTACTCCGCAAACACCAACTTGCCCGTCTTTCAATTGACAATAATGCCGGCAGAGTTTACAAACAATACGCTCACCCTTCTTCTCATAAAATTTTTCCAATACCGGTTTTCCTGTCAATGTTTCACTCATTTTCTTCAACGATTTTCACGGTATAAACATAAATATCGGGATGATATTCCAAACAATTGCCGGGCAATCCCGCTTTTTGACACAAATGCTCAAAAAACAGGTCAAAATCCGGCAATTTTTCCCACACTTGCGGCAAGAACGTAGCTTGCCGGTCACCCCATCGCAAAATCACTCCGTGCTTAAAAGGCAAGATTTTACTTTTCAAATCTTCCACGTCCGCATATTCCACCTTCTCCGGATATGACAACAAAGAAACTTCAATACTTATGTCATTGAATTCTTCGGGTTGCAAGGGCGGAAAACGCGGATCCGAAAACGCCGCCGCTTTCGCATTATAAATAATATCATCTATAAGCGCTCTCCTCGGAATGATAGAGCCTATACAACCTCTCAATTCCGGCTCACCTGCACTTCTCGTTTTATTCAGGGTCACAAAAACCGCCCCTTCTTTTCCCAATGCAGGGAAAAGAGCCAAATACTTACGCTTATCAATCAAAGGTCTACCTTCAAATTCCTCCAAAATCGCCAAGCGCGCAATTTCCGTTAATACTTTTCCGGCTACATTCATAACACCTTCATTTTCAGTTTGAAAACATCAAAAACCATTCCTCCTTCAAGCCTATGACATTTTGTCAAACCATATATATTTTTAATAATTTTCAGGGCGCCTTATGGCGTGCTTCGCTTAAATCTTTTTCGCCCCGCTCGGTTTTTGGCAAAGCACGGCTGCGGGGTCTCCTCGTCGTGGCTCGGAGCCTCCTCGCCGTGGCCAAAAATCCGGCGGGGCTTCAAAAGGATATCGCTTCGCCCGCCGGCGCGATACTATCCCAAAAAGTGTGTAAGGTTCAAATTTCATAGATTTATTAGATTAACAATAAAAAACAAAAAAAGATGAGAAATTTAAACCTTACACAAGAACA
>JALVDN010000104.1 GCA_027008965.1 Flavobacteriales bacterium
AAGGTTTTGTGCAGGTTAAGATGAAGCACATCCGCACCAATTTTGGCGGGCGAAGTCAATCCGGTTTGTGCGTTCATATTGGCGCCGTCCATATACACCAATCCGCCGTAGCGGTGAACCGTTTCCGTTATCTTGACAATATCTTTTTCAAATACCCCATGCGTAGAAGGATAGGTGACCATCAACACACCCAATTCATCGGCATATTTTTCTGCTTTTTGCGTCAAATCTTCCACATCGATATTACCTTGCTCGGTGGTTTTGACTACCACCACCTTGAAACCTGCCATCACGGCTGATGCGGGATTGGTTCCGTGTGCCGAAGCGGGAATAAGCGCTATATTCCTTTGATGTTCGCCTTTATCTTCAAAATAGGATTTCACCGCCACCAGTCCGGCATATTCTCCCGCCGCCCCCGAATTGGGTTGAAGGCTCACGGCATCCATTCCCGTGATTTCGGCCAAATCTTTTTCCAATCTTTCAAAAAGTTTAGCATAGCCTTGCGCTTGCTCGCGTGGAACAAAAGGATGTATGTCGGCCCAACGCGGATCGGTCAAATAAAAAAGTTCGCTCGCCGCATTCAATTTCATCGTACACGAGCCCAACGGAATCATACTCGTAGTCAAGTTGATGTCTTTTCTTTCCAAAGATTTGATATAGCGCATCAAAGCAGTCTCCGAGCGGTATTTTTGAAATACTTCCTGGTGAAGAAAATCGTCTTTACGCAATAATTTCTCCGGAATTTCCATGGAAACATCATGAGGTATTCCGGCTTTTTTTCCGGCTATTTCTTCAAATACTTCCAATATTTTTTTCAAATCTTCATCCGTAGTGAGTTCATCCGTAGAAATCAACACGGAGTCTTTCTCAAAATAATTGAAATTCAATTGCTTGCCTTCGGCAATTTGACGAACTTTTTCAGGAGATATAACTACTTGAATCGTATCAAAAAACTTATGGTTTTTCACGTTTAAGCCCAAACTTTCAAGTCCCTTTTTCAACTTCACGGCTTGTTTGTGAACATGCCGGGCTATTTCTTGCAATCCTTCCTTGCCATGATACACGGCATACATCCCGTTCAAAACAGCCAGCAAAACCTGTGAAGTACAAATATTGGACGTGGCATGATCGCGCTTGATGTGTTGCTCGCGGGTTTGCAATGCCATGCGATAGGCTTTCTTGCCGAACTTATCACGTGTCACCCCGATGATTCTTCCCGGCACATAGCGCTTATATTCACTTTTGGTCACAAAAAAACCGGTATGCGGACCGCCATAAAACAAAGGTAATCCGAAACGTTGCGTATTGCCTACAACTACATCGACACCCATCCGGCCGGGAGGAGTAAGTAATGCCAAACTCAACAAATCCGCCACAACCACCGTTTTAATTTCTCTTTCTTTCCATTTTTTGATAATCCCTTCCAAATCTTTCACTTCACCGGTTCGGCCCGGATTTTGAAAAATCGCTCCAAAAAAAGTCTCATCCGGCTGAAAAGTTTCTTCATCTCCAAAAACCAGTTCAATCCCTTTGAAATAAGCACGTGTTTTTATAACTTCCGCAATGTGTGGAAAAAGATTTCGGGAGACAAAAAACCGGTTGATATTTTGTTTTTTCTGCTGACGGGAACGCATATTGTACAGCATCAACATGGCTTCGGCGGCGGCGGTGGCATCGTCCAACAATGATGCATTGGCCAAATCCAAGCCCGTGAGTTCGGTGAGCATGGTTTGATAGTTGATCAAGGCTTCCAAACGTCCTTGTGAAATCTCCGCTTGATAAGGCGTATAAGAAGTATACCATGCCGGATTTTCCAATATATTTCTGCGCAACACACCCGGCAAATGCGTAGCATAAAATCCATAGCCGATAAATGAACGGAAACGCTTATTCAAACCGGCCAATGTATCCATGTGATCCGCTAATTCATATTCGGTCATGGCAGGCGGTAAATCCAAAGCTTTGTCCAGCCGAATTTCATCCGGAATGGTTTCATAAATCAATGCATCCAAATCTTTCAAACCCAAAAAAGCCAACATCTCTTGCTGCTCCTCTTCGCTCGGTCCGATATGCCTGTAGGTGAACCGGTGTGTTTTCATGTGCTTGTTTTTATTTTCCGAATTTTTCGGCGGTCTTTTCCGCAATTTTCACAATCAAATCGGTGGCTTTCTGCATGGATTCCAAGGGGACATATTCATAAGGTCCGTGAAAATTTAGTCCGCCGGCAAAAATATTGGGACAAGGCAAACCCTTGAACGACAATTGCGCACCGTCCGTACCACCGCGAATGGGCTTGATTTTGGGTTCTATACCCAATTCTTTCATGCTTTCTTCCACCATTTCAATAACGTGCATATTGGGTTCAATCTTCTCCCGCATGTTATAATATTGATCCTTCATTTCCACCTGCACCGGATCATAATCAAAACGACTGTTTATTTTTTCGGCCACTTCCAAAAAGAATTTTTTCCGCCGTTCAAAGTTTTCCTTATCAAAATCACGGATGATGTAATACATTTCGGTTTTTTCGGTGGTACCGTTGATGCTCAAAATGTGGTAGAAACCTTCATAACCTTCGGTTCGTTCAGGCACTTCATCCTTGGGAAAAGCCGACATAAATTCATTGGCCAACAAAATGGAGTTAATCATTTTATCCTTGGCGTAGCCCGGATGCACACTTTTTCCGGTGATAATCACCTTGGCACCCGCCGCATTGAAATTCTCAAATTCCAATTCACCCACATCCGAACCGTCCATCGTATAAGACCACTCCGCACCGAATTTCTCCACATCAAACTTATGCGCCCCACGACCAATTTCCTCATCCGGATTGAAAGCCACCCTGATTTTTCCGTGTTTGATTTCCGGATGTTTCAATAAATAATCCATGGCTGTCATGATTTCGGCCACACCCGCTTTGTCATCGGCTCCCAGCAATGTGGTTCCGTCAGTGGTGATGAGTGTTTGCCCTTTGAATTTTTTCAACTCCGGAAAATAGTCCGGCGACAAAACCATATTTTTCTCGCGGTTCAACACAATCTCTCCGCCGTCATAATTTTCATGTATTTGCGGATTCACTCCCGCACCGTTATAATCGGGCGTTGTATCATAATGCGCAATAAACCCAATCACGGGCACCTTCTTGTCCACATTAGACGGAAGCGTGGCAAACACATAACCGTGTTCATCCATTTCCACCTCTTCCATACCCAATTGTTCAAGCTCCTCCTTCAATAATTTGGCCATATTCCATTGTTTTTCCGTGCTGGGCGTGGTTTCCGATTCCGGGTCCGATTGCGAGTCAATTTTCACATAGCGCAGAAAACGTTCCAACAGTTGATTTTTCATGAAATTGTATTTTGTTCAAATGTAAAATTTTTCCGTGAAACAAAAGCTGTAATTTTTGGTATAAATTCCAAGCGGTACAAGTTTTTTTCATTACCAAATAAACCATGTATTGAAGTGTGTTCCGGGTGAGCCTGCACGCCCTCTCATCCCCCACCCGATGCCCGGCGTTTGTCTCGCCCGGGCTCCGGGAGCCTGCGGCTTCCCGAAACCCAAGCCCATACCCGCACCTTGTCTCCCTCCGCACTCCGCAAGCCTTTTTTGAAAAAAGTCTTGCTCCATAAGCCTCAGAGCTTCCGCTTCGCTTCATCTCTTCGGCATGGTATTAAAGAATGAATTTTCGATACGTTCAAACATTGACGGGACACAACAGTTCAAAAAACCACAGAGATTTACACACATGTGACCAAAACGCATTTTACAAAATTTATAGACCTTTTGGATAATATAAATAAAAATTAACTATGCATATCAAAATAAGTGAAATATAACAACAAAATAGCTGGTTAAATGAAAAATATAAGTA
>JALVDN010000105.1 GCA_027008965.1 Flavobacteriales bacterium
GGAAAGTCCAGCCTGGCTTTCAATACCATTTATGCCGAAGGCCAACGCCGTTTTTTGGAGACTTTTTCGGCTTATGCCCGCCAGTTTATCGGCGGTTTGGAGCGTCCGGATGTGGATAAAATAGAAAACCTCCCGCCGGTTATTTCCATTGAACAAAAAACGGTGAACCGGAATCCTCGATCAACGGTGGGTACGGTTACGGAAATTTATGATTTGCTGCGATTACTTTACGCACGCATCGGAAAGCCGCATATTCCCGGAAGTGCATCTGTGAAAGGAATGAATTCGGAGGAAATACTGCTTCATGTGTTGGAGCATTTTGACGGCGCTTATGTATATGTATTGGCTCCGCTGGTACGATCGCGTAAAGGACACTACAAAGAACTTTTCAACCGGTGGATGAAAAAGGGCTATACCCGCATGCGTATTGACGGCGAACTGACCGATTTGGAACCCGGTATGCAATTGGAACGCTACAAAACCCATGATATTGAATTGGTGGTGGATGAAATGCGCATTCCACCCAAGAAAACCGAAAGGCTGAAGCGGGCTTTGGAAACAGCGTTGGATATAGGAAAAGGCTCGGTGATTTTAATGACCGCTGAAGGAAAAGAACAATTATACAGTCATCATTTCACCGATTTGGAAACCGGTGTGGCTTTGCCCGATCCGGAACCCAACTTTTTCTCATTCAATTCCCCCAAGGGATATTGCCCGGCTTGTAGAGGTTTGGGAACTGTTATTGAACCGGATGTGGATAAAATCATTCCGGACAGGAACAAAAGTATAGCCCAAGGCGGATTGGCTCCCGTAGATCCGGCACGCCACCGGTGGATTATGGGCGAATTGAAAATGATTGGACTTCGTCACGGGTTTGATATGAAAACCCCCATCAAAGATATTCCCGAAAAAGGTTTGCATGATATCTTGTATGGTACGGATGAATTTTTTGAATATCAATCGGATGTGAGTGGTGTGACGCGCACCTATCATGTTAAATTTGAAGGTTTGATGCCTTTCATCCGGAAAATGTATGAACAAGAACACACCAAACGCTTGAAAAGATGGGCCGCAGAGTATATGACCGAACATGCCTGCCGTGTTTGTGAAGGAAAACGTTTGAAGAAAGAAGCATACTACTTTCAAGTGGGTGGAAAAAATATCGGTGAACTGGTGGAGATGGAAATGGGTGAACTGCAACATTTTTTTGAAAATGTGGAAAAAGATTTATCCGGAAAAGAGAAAAAAATAGCCGGTGAAATCCTCAAAGAAATTCGTACACGCATAGGATTTTTAATGGATGTGGGATTGCATTATCTCACGCTGAATCGTAGTACGAAAAGTCTTTCGGGAGGCGAATCGCAGCGTATACGCTTGGCGTCGCAAATAGGGTCGCGCCTGGTGAATGTGCTTTATATTTTGGATGAACCCAGTATCGGACTGCACCCTTCGGATAATGACCGCTTAATCCGTTCGCTTCAATCCTTGCGTGATTTGGGCAATAGTATTTTGGTGGTGGAACACGACAAGGAAATCATGTTGCAAGCCGATCATATTATTGATTTGGGGCCCGGAGCGGGCATGCAAGGAGGAGAAATCACTGGAGAAGGAAATCCGGTGGAATTTATGAAACTTTCCACTTTAACGGCGGATTATCTCTCAGGCAGAAAAGAAATTCCCATTCCGGCTGAACGACGAAAAGGTTCCGGAAAAAAAATTATCCTGCGAGGAGCCAAAGGCCACAACTTGAAAAATGTTACTTTGGAAATTCCGCTGGGTAAATTGATTGTGGTAACAGGTGTTTCGGGGAGCGGAAAATCCACCTTGATTAACGAGACCCTTTATCCGGCACTTCGGAAAAAACTACACCGTTCATTAGATGAACCACTGCCTTATGATAGTTTACACGGCATAAAACACATAGATAAGGTCATCGACATAGACCAAAGCCCCATCGGACGGACGCCACGCTCCAATCCGGTTACTTACATCGGTGTTTTTTCGGATATCCGGAATTTATTTGCCGAAACCATCGAGGCCAAAATACGCGGTTATAAACCCGGACGCTTTTCGTTCAATGTAAAAGACGGACGTTGCCCGGTTTGTGAAGGTGCGGGCGTGCGCACCATTGAAATGAATTTTTTGCCCGATGTTTACATCACTTGTGAAACCTGTCAAGGTAAACGCTTTAACCGGGAAACACTGCAAGTGCACTATAAAAACAAAAATATCCATGATGTGCTTGAAATGAGTGTCAACGAAGCCGTGGAATTTTTTGACCAAGTGCCCAAAATCAAACGAAAACTTCAACTTTTGAAAGACATCGGCTTGGGCTACTTGCGACTGGGACAACCCAGTACAACCCTTTCGGGTGGTGAAGCACAACGGATCAAATTGGCTGCCGAGTTATCCAAACGTGACACGGGACGCACTTTATATATTTTGGATGAACCCACCACCGGATTGCACTTTGAAGACATTCGTCTTTTGATGGAAATTCTCAATAAACTGGTGGATAAAGGCAACACGGTTATCATCATTGAACACAATACCGATGTGATCAAACTGGCCGATCATATCATAGATTTGGGTCCGGGGGGCGGAAAAGAAGGCGGACGAATCATTTTTGAAGGCACCCCCGAAGAACTCATTCAACAGGAACATAATCTCACCGGTCAATACTTGAAAAAAGAATGGCAATCCACCCAAGCACCGGCCAAATGATAATCCCAATCCGTAAAAAATCACGGATGTTATTTGAAATCAAAATCAAAGGATCGGAAAACTATTTGAACTTGATTTTTCCTTTGAAGCGGAATTTTTCTTGGCGCTTATGAAAACTTCCCGGATTTTCTTCGAGCACAGTAAAAAACAAGTAAAGCGGTCTTTTGAACTGACGCACTTTCACCTTTCTTCTTTTCTCCACAATATCCAATTGTTCCACCTTTCTGTAGCCGATTAATTTTTTTCCTTTTTTCTCAATCCGGTTGAATTTATACCAATTACGCTTGGGGTTGTAGCCGAAATATTGAAAAAACTCCGGATGCACTTTCAACTCATTGTCCGGATTATATTTGTATTCCGAGAAAACCTTTTGCGGTAAATATTTCAAATCGGGGATGGATTGTGAAGGGAAAAGCATATAATAGGGTTGAGGGATCATTGATGTATTGATATAAACCCCCTTGGTTTCTTCAATATTATCAAACTCAAAAACAAGCGTGAACGGCCGGTTGTCAATTTTAACGGTTCGGTTATTAAGCAAGTAACGTTTTCCGTTCTGTTCCACATACACCTTCACCGGGAATTCCTGCGCCCATATTCCCAACGAAAAAAAGAATATAAAAATCCCTGCTAATTTCTTCATACCGAGTTTTCAAATGCTAAAATACACAAAAAACAAAAAAACATCTTAAAAAAATTCAATTGGTAGATTCAACCCCTGTTTAAACGGGAGAAAAACCGCTTTATTTCGTATTACATCCATTTCCCTTGTTTATCATCTTATTTTTTTCAGGGCGCCATTTGGCGTGCTCCGTTTAAATCTTTTTCGGCTCAGCCTGCGGATGTAACGTTGGCCTGCGGGGTCTCCCGGCCTTCGCCGGCGAGCCTCCTCGGCCAAACATCCGCTAGGCTTCGCCTTCAAAAGGATATCACTTCGCCCGCCGGCGCGGTGAAATTCCTCGTCGCATCGCTCCGTCGGAATGACAAAATGGTACGGATTTTATTGGAATTCCAGTGTTGTCATTTCGTGGGAGCGAGCCGCAGGCGAGCGACGAGAAATCTCAAACAAATTTGACAAAAAAATGAGATTCCTCGTCGTTCCGGCATGCACCGGAACTCGCTCGGAATG
>JALVDN010000106.1 GCA_027008965.1 Flavobacteriales bacterium
CCGGTCATTTCCCCGAAAAATATAAACCGGGTAAGTTTTTGAGAGGTTTTGCATGGATTTCCATGGTATTTTTAGCTTTGTTTTCGTTGGGATATTTGGCTTGGAGGTTTATGTTGTAAATAGTATTTTTGAACGATGAAAACTTGGAAGGAAATAGGTGCAGGGATTTATGCAAAACTTATAGCCGGAAAGTATGAATCCATTCGCAATAATGCCGAGCAACATCAAGCGGACTGGTTAAAAAAAATTGTAAGACAAGGTGCGCCTACCGTTTTTGGTAAGGAGCATGGATTTAACGGGATTTATAATTATGAAACTTTTAAAAACCATGTTCCGCTTCAAACCTATGAAGATATTAAACCGTATATTGAACGAATCATTAACGGTGAATATAACGTACTTTGGCCCGGACGTCCCATGTATTTTGCCAAAACTTCGGGTACTACATCAGGCGTGAAATATATTCCCATTTCCAAAGAATCCATGCCCTATCATATTCAAGCGGCAAGGGATATGTTGCTTCTCTATATTCACCGGTCGGGGAATACGTCGTTTTTGAGAGGGAAAATGATTTTCTTGCAAGGCAGTCCGGCATTGGAAAAGGTTGGGGGCATTCCCACCGGAAGACTTTCGGGTATTGCGGCCCATTTTGTCCCGAAATACCTTCAAAAAAACCGTTTGCCGTCTTGGGAAACCAATATCATTGAGGATTGGGAAACCAAAGTAGAAAAAATCATAGAAGAAGTTCTTAGAGAGGATATGACTCTTTTCAGTGGAATTCCTTCTTGGATACAACATTTTTTTGAAAAAATGATAGAGAAGACCGGAAAGAAAATAGGAGAAATTTTTCCGAATTTCAGTTTGTTTGTCCATGGAGGCGTGAATTTTGAACCCTACAGAAAAACTTTTTATGACTTGGTAGGCAAAAAGCCCGATACACTGGAAACTTATCCCGCTTCGGAAGGTTTTATTGCTTTTCAGGATGATTATAAAAAAAATGATTTATTACTCTTGACAAATCACGGAATTTTCTATGAATTCGTTCCGCTGGAAGAATGGGGAAAAGAAAATCCTACACGGTTGAGTTTGAGTGAAGTGGAAACGGGTAAAGATTATGCTTTGGTTTTAAACACCAATGCAGGATTATACGGATATGTGATAGGAGATACGGTGAGATTCACTTCCTTGCAACCCTATAAAATCATAGTGAGCGGTCGTGTGAAACATTATATTTCCGCTTTCGGCGAACATGTGATTGCCAAGGAGGTGGAAACGGCCATGAAAGAAGCAACCGATGAATTGAATATCAAGGTGAAGGAATTCAGTGTGGCACCGGAAATTACACCTGGCGAAGGTTTACCCTATCATGAGTGGTTGGTAGAGTTTGAGGAAATGCCGGAAAACCTCCGAGCATTTATCCGGTTGATAGACCGGAAAATGCAAGAACAAAACATTTACTATAAAGACTTGGTGCAAGGAGGCATTCTGCGTCCTGCAGTTCTAAGCGTGGTTAAAAAAGATGGTTTTAATGCTTATATGGCAAGTGAAGGAAAGCTTGGCGGACAAAATAAAATCCCCAAACTGAAAAACGATAGAAGTTTGGCTGAAAAAATGTATAAATTGAACTTGATAGAAAAAATGGTAAAATGATTGTTTATAACATCACTTTCAATGTAGAAGATGAGATCAAAGACCAATGGTTGAAATGGATCAAAAATGATTTTATACCGGCTATGACCAAAAGCGGTTTATTGAAAAATCCGCGATTGAGTGAATTACTGATTGATGAACAACAAGGCACATCTTATGCCCTGCAATTTGAAGCGAACACCATAGAGGACTTGAATGAATTTAAAAAAGAGCAACTTTTCAGCTTATTGGCGCCTGTTAGAGAAAAATTTGGAGAAAAAGTAGTATTTTTTCCAACAGAAATGAAGGTACTTTATAAAAATAAAGAGTAAAGAAATTTTTAGTAAATTCAATGAAATTTTAAACTTATGAGTCATTTAGCTAAAGTTTTTATTTTCATTGGTGTTTTGTTTATTCTTTTCGGAATATTTACTTGGATTTTCGGTGGATTATTTTCATGGTTTGGAAAACTACCCGGCGATATACGTATTGAAAAGGAAAATTTTGCTTTTTATGCACCTATTACGAGCATGATTTTAGTAAGCATTATATTGAATATCATCTTCTACATTATTCAAAAAATATGGTTTAAACAATGAGCTGGATACAATTTATTTTTTCAAAAACTTTTATTAAACAAATCATTTACATGTTGATTATTTCTTTGTTACTACTGGGAGGAATTTATTTTTGGCTATTGCACTATACACATCATGATGAAGCGCTGATTGTCCCGGATTTATACGGTTTATCCATTGACGAAGCAAATAATCTGTTGGAAGAAAATCAAATGAAATTAGTGGTGACCGATACTTTGGCCTATGATCCCGACCTGCCTAAATATGCCATAAGGGAACAAAACCCTGAAGCCAAAAGTCAGGTTAAAAGCGGCCGAAAAATTTATGTAAAAATCAATGCGGGAGAATACAGGAAGGTGAAAGTACCCAAAGTGAGAGGTATTACGCTACGACAAGCCAAAGCCACACTTCAAGCCGTGGGACTGAAAGTGGGTAAAGTGGAAACCAAACCCTATTTTGCAGAAGTGGTGCTTGAAGTCATTCATGGAAAAGATACTTTGAGACAAGGAGATAAACTTCCGCTCAACTCGGTTATTAAGTTGGTTGTCGGTTCGGGAGAAGAAGAATTCAAAGCTGATACATTGGCTGTTGACTCGCTAAATATTTCTTCTGTCCCAAAAGAACAAATAATTGAATAAATGGAAGAAAACAACCGGTTTATAGAAGAAAAACAAGAATCCGGAGACGATTTTTATGAACATTTCAGATTTGAAGTATCTCCCGGACAATCTCCCGTAAGAATTGATAAGTATCTCGTTCAAAAAACCGAAAATATTTCCCGTAACAAAATTCAAAATGCCATCAAAACAGGCAATCTGGTAGTAAATGATAAACCGGTCAAAGCCAACTATAAAGTTCGCCCGGGAGATGTAATACGTCTTTTGCTTCCTTATGCTCCCTACCGGGAACTACTCAAACCGGAACCTGTTCCCATCAATATAGTGTATGAAGACAAGGATGTGATAGTGGTAAACAAACCTCCGGGAATGGTAGTGCATCCTGCTCGTGGACATTATTCAGGAACATTGATTAACGGAATTCTTTATCACGTAAAAAATTTACCCGAAGGAAGTGAAGAAAACCGTCCGGGCTTGGTACACCGGATTGATAAGGATACATCAGGTTTATTAGTCGTCGCCAAAAACGAACCGGCCATGTATCTTCTGGCCAAACAATTTGCCGAAAAAACCACCGAGAGGAAATACATTGCCTTGATATGGGGAGACTTGGAAAACGATGAAGGAACCATTACGGGACACATCGGACGCCATCCCAAAAACCGAATTCAAATGCATGTTTTTCCGGACGGTTCACAAGGGAAACATGCCGTCACTCATTATAAGGTTTTGGAACGTTTCGGGCCGGTTACTTTGGTGGAAGTTCAACTGGAAACAGGACGTACTCATCAAATCAGAGCACATTTTAAACATATTGGTCATCCGCTTTTTAATGATGCCTTGTATGGAGGAGATAAAATTTTAAAAGGAAATCAAAGTTTACCCAAATACAAACAATTCGTTCAAAATACATTTAAAATATTACCCCGGCAGGCATTGCATGCCAAAACCTTGGGTTTTGAACATCCTTCTACTAAAAAATTCATGCGCTTCGATTCGGAAAT
>JALVDN010000107.1 GCA_027008965.1 Flavobacteriales bacterium
TCGGAGGTTTTGGCGGGGGCGGATTTTCCGGAGGTTTCGGCGGAGGAGGTTTCGGCGGAGGAGGTGCCGGTGGAAGTTGGTAAAATTTTATTTGGATTCTTGTCGTGGAAGTAGCAAAACGTATCCGGGAGTGGTATAACGAAAACAAAAGGGATTTGCCTTGGCGAAAAACCAAGGATCCGTATATTATTTGGCTTTCGGAAATAATTCTCCAACAAACCCGCGTAAATCAAGGCTTGCCCTATTTTCAAAAATTCATCCGACACTTTCCCGATGTTAAAAGTTTGGCTGTTGCCGAGAAAGAAGTTATTTTCAAACTTTGGCAAGGATTGGGGTATTATAGACGGGCGGAAAATCTGCATAAAACTGCACGGATCATTGCTTTTGAAAGAAACGGCAAGTTTCCGGAGCGTTATGAAGAACTGTTGAAATTACCCGGAATAGGTCCGTATACGGCTGCCGCCATTGCTTCTTTTGCCTTTGAAAAGCCCGTAGCCGTAGTGGATGGAAACGTGTATAGGGTATTGGCCAGAATCACAGGAAATAATACGCCCGTAAATTCGCCGGAAGGTCAAAAAATTTTCAAGCACCTTGCTCAGGATTGGCTGGACAAAAACCATCCTTCACTTCACAATCAAGCCATGATGGAGTTCGGTGCGCTACAATGTACACCCCTTTCGCCGGATTGCGGTAATTGCCCTGTCGCATCACAATGTACGGCCTTTTTGACAGGGCAAGTTGAAAACCTGCCGGTTAAAATTCCCGCCAAAAAATCAAAAAAACGGTTTTTGAATTATTTATTGGCCATACATCAGGGAGAAATTTATGTTTCACTCCGTGAAAAAAAAGACATTTGGCGCCATTTATACGAATTTCCTTTGATTGAAACCCCTCGCAAAACATCACGAGAAAAAATAAAATCTCTTTTCCGGGAAAAATATCAATTAAACCATCCTCCCGAATTTGTCTATGCTACCAAACACATCCTCACCCACCGGATTTTGCATATCGGATTTTGGAAAACCGGAGAACCCGTTGCCAACTTCACATCGGTTCCTCTACATAAACTGAAAAATATGGGATTTCCGAAACCTTTGGCTGATTTTTTGGAAAAACAGATAAATATCAATAACTTTGAACACGGAGAGATCAAAAAATAATGAACGGAACACTAAACAAAGTAATGTTGATAGGAAACTTGGGAAAAGACCCTGAAATTCATCATTTTGATGAAGGTCAATCTGTGGCCCGGTTTCCCATAGCCACCACCGAAAGCTATACCAATCGCCAAACAGGTGAGCGCGTAGAAAAAACCGAATGGCATAATATCGTGGTAAGAAACAAACTCGCTGAAATTTGCCACAAATATCTGCGAAAAGGAGACAAAGTATATGTAGAAGGAAAAATAAGAACCCGTGAATATACCGACCGCGATGGAAACCGGAGGTTTATCACCGAAATTATTGTTTCGGACTTCACTTTCTTATCCCCTAAAAAACAAGATTCATTGGATCAAGCGTCACCTTATTCCTCCGGCGATAATCCGGCACAAGATACGCCTTCTTCAAACCCTATCCAAAACAACGAAGAAGAAGACGATTTGCCCTTTTAAAAAACATCTGAACCATGGAAACCGACAGTATTCCTCCGCCGGTGGATTTTGACTTATTACTATATTTTCTGCTTCTTGTTTTTCTTTTGATTTTATCGGCCTTGATTTCCGGTTCTGAGGTGGCTTTTTTTTCTTTGAAGGAAAATCCTTCGGGCTATTTGAACGGAGAAAAAAACAAAATGAAAAAAGTAGCTCGGCTCTTATCCAAACCGCAACGTTTGTTGGCAACCATTCTCATCACCAACAACTTTGTGAACATTTCCATTGTCATCATCTCGGCCTATCTGATAAACCGCTATTTGAGCACCATTGGAGAACAATGGCGGCAGTTTTTGGAAGTGGTTTTGATCACCGCCATTATTTTGATGTTCGGGGAGATTCTCCCTAAAATTTTTGCTACCAAGCACTATGTCAAGTTTGCTCAAAAAATGGCTCCGCTACTTTCTTTTCTTGATAAAACCTTTTCTTGGATGAGTATTCCCATGGTCAAAATATCATCGGGAATGGAAAAACACCTGGCCACCGAAAACCGCTATTTAACCAAGGATGACCTGAACCAAATCATGGAAATGACCAAGCAAGAAACCACTCGCGATGAACAACGAATCTTTTCAGGGATCATCAATTTCGGAAATACCGAAGCCAAACAAGTGATGAAACCCAGAATGGATATATTCGCCTTGGACATCAATACCCCTTTCTATGAAGTAATCAATCAAATTCGAGAAAAAGGATACTCACGCATTCCCGTTTTTGAAAACGACCTGGATCACATCAAAGGAATTCTATTTGCCAAAGACCTGATCGTACATCTGGATAAAAAAGAATTTCCCTGGCAACAACTCTTGCGACCCGCCTTCTTTGTACCCGAAAATATTAAACTGGACGATTTACTCCGTGAATTTCAAAAGAAAAAAACCCATTTGGCCATTGTAGTGGATGAATATGGAGGAACATCAGGCATTGTCACCCTTGAAGATGTAATTGAAGAAGTATTGGGTCAAGAAATTCAAGACGAATACGACCAAGAAAAACAACCTTTCCGCCGGATAAACAAAAACACCTACATCTTTGACGGAAAAACCCAATTAAAAGATTTCTATAAGTTCCTGAAAATCAAAGAAAAGGTCATAAAGAAATTTGAAGAAAACAAGGGAGGTTCTGAAAGTTTGGGAGGTTTCATTTTGGAAAAACTTGGTTATTTCCCCGAACCGGGAGAAGAAATAAACTTCGGCCCATTCAAATTTATCATTCAGGACATTGACGGAAACCGGATAAACAAAATCAAAGTGATCAAAAAATCATGAAACCAATAGGGATCATATTCGTTTTCACGGTACTACTGTTTGCATGTCAACAAGAAGAAGCAACACCCAAGCCCAAGGCTTTTTTAAGACTTGAATATCCGCCCCACACCTATGAGCCCTTGCAACCCAACCTTCCCTTTAGTTTTGAAAAATCCAAATATGCCCGGTTCACCGTCAAATCCGACACCACCTTTGATTTGCAATATCCCGGCATGAAAGCCAGTATTTATATGACCTATTCACCCGTGCACAATAATTTGAAACAACTATTGAAAGACGCCGAAAAACTAAGCTATAAACACACCGTGAAAGCCGACGGATTCACCCACCGGGATTTCATAAACGAATCAAAACATGTTTACGGCCGCCTCACCCTTGTAACCGGCAATGCCGCCTCACCCCTTCAATTCTATCTCACCGACAGCAGCCAACATTTTGCCACCGGTTCGCTCTACTTCTATGCCGTACCCAACTATGACAGTATCCGTCCACCCTTGGAATATCTCAAGGAAGACATACGCCGGTTGATGGAAACCTGGCAGTGGAAAAACTGAAGCCCCACTCCATTCAACATCATGTTTTTGAGGGCGCCTGCCCGGACGGGTTCGGCTTCGGGCGGTTGCTTCGTGGCGACGGAGCGCACTCGCACCCGCCAAGTCTCACCCGCCGGGCACCGGGCTGTCCGCTTGAATTCGGCTCGGCGGTTGGTGTGGTTTAAGCCGGCGCACCTTATCGGCGCGCCGGCCCGCCCGTGCGTGGGGCTTCCCGCTGTCAGCCTCCGACGGGCGGAAAACCATCACCACCGCGGCATCGCTTCAAGCATAAAGTATCGGAAAAGTTGCAGTTATTTTTGACGAGAACAAAGCCGGCAATCTGAAGGCATAGCCGAAGCTATGGCAAGGATTGTC
>JALVDN010000108.1 GCA_027008965.1 Flavobacteriales bacterium
GGTGGCATGTTGTCGGCTTATATTATTTCGGGATTCTTTTGATTTTCAAAATTTTACGTGTATTTCCGGTGATACGGAACCTGTTATCGGGTCGCATGCCTATAATCCACAAAATACGATCCGACGCATCGGTGAGCAACCATAGTTTTTCTCTTTCGGGACGGGGAATTTTTTCGTCTTTTAAAAAATCACTCAACTTTTTGGAGCCTTTCATGCCAAAAGGGAAAAAACTGTCGCCCTGACGAATTTTTCTAATTCTAAGTGGAAAATTTATTTTATCCGCATCCAGATAGATGATGTTCTTATCATCGGTTTTCAGGTTTTGTATTTCTGGAGCCTGAAGCCATTCAAATGATAATATCTCCGGATATTCAATAATTTTTGTGTCAGGCCCTATTTCAATCATTTCTTCCTCAACGGTCTTATCATTTCTCGGATACAAAATCAATTGATTCTCTTGCTTAAGCAGACGATAGCTGGAGGAATAAACTTCTTTGCCGGTTTGGGCTGTTAAAAGCATGTAAATGGCACTGAAATCCGTAAAGCCCTTGGGTTTCAACCAGTAGTAAATCAATAATTTATTATATTCAAGCGGGACATTAGTTTTGATTTCATATATCTCTTTATCGTCTGATTTAAGGATGTGTTTTTTTACTTCGCTTTCAAAGAAATAATTTTCCCATTTTGCCGAAACGCTCAATAAAGACATGCTGTGCAGGATACGGCTTTTTATTCCGGGAATAAGTTTTTCCAATAGCGGAATAATTTGTAATCTGATTTTATTGCGGAGATATTTTAGCGATTGATTACTTTCATCTTCTCTCCAATCGATTTTTTGATCAATGGCATATTGAATTAACTCGTCTTTACTTAGTTCCAAAAGTGGTCTGAAGATATCCTTTTCCGAAGGAATACCCGCTAAACCTTTCAGTCCGCTACCTCTGGAAAGATTGATGAAAAAGGTTTCCACCTGATCATCGGCATGATGGGCCGTGACGAGAAAATCGTATGGATATTTTTCACGCAATGACTTAAAAAAATCGTATCTCAATTTTCTGGCTTCCAATTGAATATTTCCTTCCGTTACGGGACAAGTTTTTACAAATACCGGGATTTTGTTTTGTTGACAAATCGAGCGAACCAATTGCTCATCTTTATCGCTGGCTTCTTCTCGGAGTTTAAAATTGCAATGAGCTACTGCAAAATTCAAATTTTCTTGAAGAAACAAATGCAATAAAACCATACTGTCTACCCCACCCGACACAGCCAAAAGGAATTTTTTTTCCTTGTATCCCGGAATGGATTGAAGGGCTTTCAGGAATTGATGTTTCACATGATTAGTTGCCATTTTCAGGCTTGTCCTTGAAGTTTGGCTCTTTTTTCTTTGATTTGTGCATCAATCACGGCAAGTGCCGTAATATGTACGATTTCATCAATACCCGCACCGAGTTGCACCAAGTGAGCAGGTTTGCGCATTCCCATGATGATGGGCCCCACCAATTGTGCTCCTGTTATTTCCTTGACCAATTTATAAGAAATGTTGGATGAAGAAAGATTGGGAAAAATCAATGTATTGACTTTTCGACCGAGTAATTCGGAGAAAGGAAATTCTTTTTTCAATTTTTCCCTGTTCAATACGAAATCGGCTTGTATTTCACCGTCAACAATCAAATCGGGATATTGTTCTTTAATGATTTTCAACGCCTTACGCATTTTAACCGCATCGGGATGATCGGACGAACCGAAATTGGAAAAACTCAAGAGGGCTATTACAGGTTCCAGTTTGAAAGTTTTCACCAATTCCGAAGTCATTTTTGTGATGTCGGCAATTTCTTCGGCTGTAGGTTCTTCTATTACCGCCGAATCGGCGAAAAAC
Organism: Flavobacteriales bacterium; assembly: GCA_027008965.1. GTDB lineage: Bacteria > Bacteroidota > Bacteroidia > Flavobacteriales > Flavobacteriaceae > JAADED01. Next base: position 1,877 of record JALVDN010000108.1, read on the forward strand.
AAAGGGCCTTTATTAGTTACCAACAATACACTTGCGGCAATTTTTTTCACGCCGCGTTCGGGACCGATAATTTTCATCAATGGCCTGAAAGAAGAAGCAAAGCTTCGTGCATAGCCCGTTACAAGTGCATCGGCTTCACCTTCGTTCACCATCATAGCGGCAAAATAATTGGGTATTCGCATCAATCGTTTGGCTTCCAACAAGGTCATTCCTTTCCTTTGGTTTTTTTCCCAAAATTTCAATGCAAATTTTTCAATAGTCTCATTCAATTCCTCGGATTGCAAATCAATAACCGGAAGATCAAAATGATATTCCAGTTCTTCCTTAATTTCATTTATCCTTTTGCGGTTTCCAATCAGAACAGGATGAGCTATTCCTTCTTCATGCGCAATGTATGCGGCTTTTACCACATCAAAATAATCTCCTTCGGGGAAAACCACCTTTTTGGGCTGTGCCTTGGCACGGTTCATCATCAAACGGATTTGTTTGACTTCCACACCTAATCTTTCAATAAGTTCTTCTTCGTATTTTTTAAAATTTTTAATGGGATGTCTGGCCACACCGGATTCCATAGCCGCCTTGGCCACCGCCGGCGGAATTTTATAAATTAACCTTGGATCAAAAGGTTTGGGAATGATATAATCTTTTCCGTAAGTGAGATTTTTTGTTCCGTAAGCTATATTCACTTGTTCAGGGACAGGTTCTTTGGCCAGCGCGGCCAGGGCTTTAACGGCCGCCAATTTCATCTCGTCATTGATTTTTTTGGCCCGAACATCCAACGCTCCTCTAAAAATATAAGGGAAACCCAGCACATTGTTCACTTGATTGGGATAATCTGAACGTCCTGTAGCCATGATAACATCATCACGGGTTTTCACCGCTAATTTATAGTCTATTTCCGGCGTGGGATTGGCCAAAGCAAAAACAATGGGATTGTCATTCATTTGTTTGAGCATTTCGGGGGTCAAAACATTTCCCACCGAAAGGCCTACAAATACATCGGCTCCTACAATGGCATCGGCTAATGTATGAACATCCGCATCGGTGGCAAATGGTGCTTTATCTTTGGATAGATCCTTACGGTCTTTGCGAATAACCCCCTTGCTGTCAAGCATGATAATATTTTCGGGTTTCACGCCTAACTTCATATACAATTTCGTACAAGATATGGCGGCGGCTCCGGCACCGTTAATCACTACTTTGATTTGATCCATTTGCTTCCCGGCCAATTCAACAGCGTTTAATAATGCGGCGGCCGATATAATAGCCGTACCGTGCTGATCATCATGCATCACCGGAATATCAAGTTCTTCAATCAGACGGCGTTCTATTTCAAAAGCTTCGGGGGCTTTGATATCTTCCAAATTAATTCCTCCGAAAGTAGGAGCAATTTTCTTAACAGTTTCAACAAATTCATCTATATCTTTGGTGTCCACTTCAATATCAAAAACATCTATATCGGCAAAAATTTTAAAAAGCAGTCCTTTTCCTTCCATAACAGGCTTGGATGCCGGCGCTCCGATGTCTCCCAAGCCCAAAACAGCCGTTCCGTTAGAGATGACGGCCACCAAATTGCCTTTGGAAGTATATTTATATATATCGTCGGGATTTTTTTCTATCTCCAAACACGGATAGGCCACCCCCGGTGAATAGGCCAATGATAAATCACGTTGTGTGCTGTGTTTCTTGATGGGAATAACCGAAATTTTTCCGGGGCGGGGTTTGGCATGATAGGCCAATGCTTCTCTTCGCAATCGTTTTTCACTCATAGCTTTTAATTAAGTTCCAAATGCAAATTTCCGTCTTTTTATTGACAAAATGATGCTTTTAGTCAAATTTGGCCCGATTTGACAAATTTCAGGGGGTTTTTTGTTCGGCTTGCTTCAAAATATCATAATCCAATTGAGTGGATTGCAGTGCCAAAAACGTAATTTTCTTCAGATTGAT
>JALVDN010000109.1 GCA_027008965.1 Flavobacteriales bacterium
AATTTGGCTATTTTGGAGGCTACAACGGAATGTTGTTTTTGTAAGTTTTCCAATGCGGAACGAATGGCTTGCGCCAAAATTTGCTTTGTATTTTGGATTTCTTTGTTCAGTTCTTCCAAAGGAATGGCTTGAGGATTGAGAATTTCTTCCATTTGGCTTTTTTGTAATGCCAATTCGGTGAGCTTTTTAGTATTGGCCACAATCAGAGGATCATCAATGCCTACAATGGAGGGTGATGGAATTTTGGATAGATCATTACGTGATAGATTATTTAACAAGGATTCGTAATAGATTTTTTTAGATTTCAAACCCGAAAGTTGTTCGTCAAGTTCCAAGAGCTGTTGATATATGTTTTGCGCCGGATTTTCAAGCACCAATTCTTTTTTCCCGCGCTGGAAGTCTTCTAGTTTTTTTCCGGCAATGGTCAGTTCCGTTTTTAATCTTGTGAGCGTGGAGTCAATGAATTTAATGGTGTTGGACGCAAAGCTGTTTTTATCTTCCAAAAGTTTGTCGCGCAACACTTGAACGCTTGTGTTCAGATAGTCTTCAATCCTTTTTTTGTTTTTTCCTTTGAGCTTAAGCTCAATCATGGAAGTGTTTTTTTTGTAGGTATCTACATAGAGGTCTTTATAATGGTCAACAACCGAATGAAAGTTTTTAAAACTAAAATAATAGGGTTTGTTCAAATGGATTTTTCTTTCCGGACGGAGCAGTATTTTTCCTCTAAAAACCGGTGTTTCAATAGACTGATTTACCGAAAAGGTTTTTTTGAATGCTTTGGGAATGACAACCGTTTTGGATTTTTCGGATAAATAGTTGAAAGCGGTTTGATTTGGCGATTCGGTTTTATAACTTAGGGTGAATTGTTCAGGAGAGTGAAAGATCACTTCAATAGGCACATTGATGACTTGATACATACCTTCATCCGGATGGACTTCAAAAGGAACCGAATCATAAACGTCAATATCAAAATGCTTACCTTTTTTGAAGTAATAAATATAATATTTGAGTTTTTTTACGATTTTTTCGTTGTGTGACCTTGACTTGAAGGTTGTCATGATGGTGTTGACTTTGTCACTAACGCCTCCCCAATTAAATACCAAACTCATGTTGTTAGTGAAGAAAGGATTGTTTTCATCCTTCACGTTGATAATGGTGTTCAATTCGTAAACATTGGGTTTTCGTTTGCTGTATTCCCGGGCAATGAAAAATCCCAAAATCAATAAAGCGACATACCACTTCCAATGCTTTAAAAATTTAAAGAATAAAAGGCGGACATTCACCAAATCGTCCAGTTGCGGTCTTTTAAAATCTTGAAAATTCATGCATCACCGGCTTTTAGTGAATAAATATACTGAAATGGCAAAGGATGTAATACTCATCAAAGTTGTCAGGGTAGAAATCAGTGTTGTTCCTGTCCCGATTGTTTTTTGAGGAAGGGGCTTCACATAAATAATATCATTGTTTTTTAAATAGAAAACCTCCGAATTTAACGCGTTTTTCCGGGTCAAATCAATTTGTTTGATGGTTTTGGTCCCGTTTTCTTTTTCACGGATGACCATTACTTCTTGCCGGTTTCCGGTCAAGGTTATATCTCCACTCCGGGAAATGGCTTCCAAAATGTTGGGTTCGGGTTTGAGAATCAAATGGGTTCCCGGAGAATTCACTTCACCCAATAAGGTCACTTGAATGCCGGCGGGCTTTACTTTTACAAAAACATCTTGTGGATGATTGATTTGTGTTGCCAGCAATTTTTCAAGGATAGTTTTTTTTAGTTCTTCGGGAGATTTTCCCATGGCTTGAATTTTACCAAGCACAGGAAGTGTTATAAAACCCTCATGATCCACTTCATAGCCCAGAAAATAAATATTTTCGCCCGAAAAATTGTTTGTAGTTTTGGTGGTGCCAAACAGTTTATTTAAGGCTTCATCGCGAGTTTGTATATCAATGACTATCCGGTCGCCCTTTTTAAACCGGTAAATAGTTTGTTGCTGTTTCTCGATGGTTGTTTTATCTTCTTGAAGATAAATGAGTTTTTTAAGTGGCACACAAGATTGGGCCACCATGGAAAAAATAAAAAGAATGAATATTTTTTGTTTCACCAAAAAGAATTTGCACAAATTTAAATTAAATTTTCAATATCGGGATACAGAAAATCATTTACGGGATATCGCTTAACGTGGATTTTTCTTACTTCCCTGTATAATTTTCTTTTGAGTTCATCCAATCCTTCTTTGGTAATGGCTGAAATCATCACAAAATTTCGGTTGTCGGCTGAGAACTCATTGATGATTTTTCTTTTTTGTTCTTCATCCAAAACGTCCGTTTTATTTAGCACGGTGATAACGGGTTTATCACCTGCACCTATTTCCAAAAGGGTTTCTTTTACGGTTTTGATATGATCCCTGAAATCCGGGTGTGAAACATCCACCACATGTAATAGAACATCTGCCTCCCTTATTTCATCCAATGTGGATTTGAATGATTCCACAAGTTGCGTGGGTAGTTTTCTGATGAAACCCACCGTGTCGCTTATGAGAAAAGAGATGTTGCCTACTTGTATTTTATCCACTTTGGTGTCCAAGGTGGCAAACAGTTTGTTTTCGGCAAAAACATTGGCTTTGGCCAAAACGTTCATGAGGGTGGATTTTCCCGCATTGGTATAACCCACTAAAGCCACACGCACCAATTTTCCGCGGTTACTTCGTTGTGTTTTTTTCTGCTTATCGATTTTGGCTAATTTTTTCTTCAGGTCCGAAATGCGTTTTTGAACGATTCGCCTGTCGGTTTCTATTTCCCTTTCACCGGGTCCGCGCATCCCGATACCACCTCTTTGTCGTTCCAAGTGGGTCCACATTCCTTTAAGTCGTGGTAGTAGATATTCATATTGGGCCAATTCCACTTGGGTTTTGGCGTGTGCCGTTTGTGCCCTTTGTGCAAAAATGTCTAAAATCAAAGTTGTACGGTCAAGAATTTTGACCCCTAGCTCTTTTTCCAGTTGAAATTGCTGTGAAGGGGTTAATTCATCATCAAAAACAACTGTGTCTATCTTATTATTCCGGATAAACTCCTTGATTTCTTCCAGTTTGCCTTTTCCCACAAATGTTTTGGGATGAGGTTTTTCTGTTCTTTGATAAAAATAATGAACAGGCTCTCCTCCGGCGGTTTCTACCAAAAAGGCGAGCTCATTCAAATATTCAAGGGCTTGTTCTTTGGTTTCTCCGGGTTTAATCAATCCCACAAGTACCGCTCGCTCGGGTTGCTTGTGGAAAAGTTTGTTTTCTATCAATGTTTAATAAGGTTTTAACTACAATTTATAACTAAATCAATCAAAAATCACGCCGAATTTCCGCGCTTCTTTTTTGGCTTGGGCAGACCATTTTTTGAGATTTTTTATACGTGTTTCATGTGAGGGGTGGGTGCTTAAAAATTCGGGAGGTTGTTGTCCGCCCAGTTTTTGCATGTTTTCCCACACTTCCACTGCGGCATCAGGATTATAGCCTGCAATGGCCATAATAATTTGGCCTATTTTATCGGCTTCGGATTCGTGTTTTCTGCTGTAGGGAAGTAATACCCCAAGCGTGGAACCATAACCGTAAATCGCCATCCATTTTTGTCGTTCTTCTTCGGAAGAGTTCATGGTGGCCAATGCAGTGAGTACGGCACCCAAATTTTGGGCATACATTTGACTCATGCGTTCGGCTCCGTGATTGGCAAGTGCATGTGCGATTTCATGTCCCATGACGGCGGCAATATGTTCGTCCTTAGGGGTTACTTTCAATAAGCCTTCAAAATATACCACTTTACCACCGGGCAT
>JALVDN010000110.1 GCA_027008965.1 Flavobacteriales bacterium
CGGACTCAACCCTTGGGACGTGGCCGCAGGCGCCTTCATCGTGCAACAAGCAGGCGGGCGCATTTCGGATTTCGCAGGCGGAAATAATTGGCTTTTCGGCAAGGAAATATTGGCCACCAACGGACCAATTCATGAAGAATTTCTCCAACACCTCAAAATATTTTTAAAATAACCGCAGGATTTTGATTATTTTTTCAGGGCGCCTTATGGCGTGCTCCGTTTAAATCTTGCTCGGCTCAGCCTGCGGATATAAAATGGTGCTGCGATGTCTCCTCGTCTTCGCTCGGAGCCTGCTCGCACCAACATCCGCTCGGCTTCGCCTTCAAAAGGATAACACTGCGCCCGCCGGCGCATTTTTTTATTCATATATGCAACAAAATGAAATGGATTTATATGATAGAAATTTAGAATTACAACAGGGTATTATTCCTATCCCGTTCCCACATTTGCGGATTTTGCATGATATATACGCGAATGCGGTTTAATTCCTGTTCATTGCGGATCACGCGGTCATAATAATTCGATTGCCAGGCGAAATCCGGACAAATACGGCGGGAATTGCGGGTAACGGCGGATTTGTATGACCTAACAACGGTTGACAATGAACCGCGTTTGGGCGAAATTTGTGCCATTTTTTGGGTTTTCCCGTTTGTTTTGTTTCGTTCGTTTGTTCGTAGAGACGTTGCATGCAACGTCTCTACGTTATCGGCGACGTTATCGGCGCGGTTGACATTGTTATCGGCGACGTTATCGGTGTCAATATTTTTATAACCATCAATAAACAAAACGCCGTGTACATGATTGGGCATAATCACGAATTCATCCAAACGGACAAACGCAAAATGTTGCGGAATATCACGCCAAAATTTTTCCGCCATTTTTCCCAATGCGTTCAATATCATTTTACCATCGGTAATTTCACCAAAAAAATGTTTACGGTTTTTGGTTACAATGGTGATGAAATACGCCCCCTTCCGACCTGTAATCATAACCGGGTAAACGGTGGGATCTAATACGATATTTGTTGCGGAATTTTTTGGACATTTCATTGGGTTTGTAGAATGGACAATAATGCTAATAATGATTTATCATTATTTTTTACATTGCCTTGCGTTGTAGAAACACTAAGCACGACTTCTCTATAATCAAAAAAATTTACAATGAATGTTTAAACTGTTCCAAGAACCGGATATCGTTTTCAAACAACATACGAATGTCGGGAATTTGATAGAGGAGCATAGCGATACGCTCCACGCCCATACCAAAAGCAAATCCTGAATATTTATCAGGGTCAATGTTCATGTTTTTCAATACATTGGGATCCACCATTCCCGCACCCATAATTTCCAACCATCCCGTTCCTTTGGTGATTCTGTAATCGGTTTCGGTTTCCAATCCCCAATAAATGTCCACTTCGGCACTAGGTTCGGTGAAAGGGAAATAAGAAGGACGCAAGCGAATTTGCGATTTACCGAACATTTCGCGGGTGAAATACAGAAGGGTTTGTTTCAAGTCGGCAAAGGATACATTGGTGTCAATATACAATCCTTCCACTTGATGAAATTGGATGTGTGAGCGGGCACTGATATCTTCATTTCTATACACTCTTCCGGGCGATATGGTTCGAATGGGCGGTTGGTGTTTTTCCATGTAGCGGATTTGCACGGAAGAAGTGTGTGTGCGGAGTAAATAATCCGGGTTGGTTTGCACAAAGAAAGTGTCCTGCATATCGCGGGCGGGGTGATGCTCGGGTAAATTTAATGCGGTGAAGTTATGCCAATCGTCTTCTATTTCAGGTCCTTCCGATACATTGAAACCGATTCGTCTGAAAATGTCTATAATCCTGTTTTTAACAATGTTCACCGGATGGCGGGCGCCCAACGGATGAGGAAAACCGGGTTTTGTTAGATCCGTCTTATCTTTTGAAACGGAAGATGTTTTTCCGGCCTTGTTTTTGAGTTCTTTTACTTTGGTGTTTACTTCCTTTTTGAGCTGGTTCAGAAGTTGACCGTATTGGGGTTTTTCTTGGGGAGGAACGTTTTTAAATTCGGCAAAAAGTTGGTTGAGAACACCTTTTTTTCCGGCAAACTTAATGCGAAACGCTTCAATTTCCTCGGGCTTTTCCGAATGAAATTTTTTTACTTCTTCCAGGTATTTTTTGATATTGTCAATCATCATCTCACAAAAATAAATAAGCCCGGAAAGGGCCGGTTTTTTGGTGCCCGAAACAGGACTCGAACCTGCACGTCCTTGCGGACACATGACCCTGAATCATGCGCGTCTACCAATTCCGCCATTCGGGCATTGAGCAGTGCAAAAATACAAAATCTTAGCGGGATTTACGAATTTTTTTCTCCCATCTCCATGCGTCGCGCAAAGCATCTTGTATGGTTTTCTCGGCTTTCCATCCCAATTCTTTTTCTGCCAATCTTGTATCGGCCCATACGGCGGTTACATCTCCCGGCCGACGGCCTACTATTTCATATGGGAGTTTTTTTCCTGTTACCTCTTCAAAAGCCTTTACCATTTCCATCACGGATGTTCCTTTTCCCGTACCGATATTGAAAACTTCAAATTTCTTTTTGTTTTGTTTGTTCAATAATCTTTGGAGTGCTGTCACGTGTGCCCGGGCCAGGTCAACCACATGCAGATAGTCGCGAATAGCGGTTCCGTCGGGGGTGGGATAGTCATCACCGAAAATATAAAGTTTCTCTCTCAAACCGATGGCCGTTTGGGTGATAAAGGGGACTAAATTTTGCGGAACACCCCGGGGTAACTCTCCGATTTCAGCGGACGGATGTGCACCTATAGGATTAAAATAGCGTAGGGAAATGACTTGAATATCTTCCGCGCGGGTGGTATCTTCCAATATTTCCTCACCGATTTGTTTGGTATTTCCATAGGGCGATTCGGCTTTTTTGACGGGAGCGGATTCATCCACCGGGAGTTTATCCGGCTGGCCGTAAACCGTGCAGGAAGAAGAAAAAATAAAGTTTTTCACACCATAAGATAGCGCTTGTTTTAATAAATAAATAAGCGGGCAGAGATTATTTTCGTAGTATAACAAAGGTTTTTCCACACTTTCGCCTACATATTTACTGGCGGCAAAATGAATAATACCCTTCAGTTGCGGATGTTTGGAGAAAATTTCTTTAACCTTTTTCTTGTTTTTGAGATCAAAGGGATAAAAAACGGGCTTAATGCCGGTTATTTTTTCAATACCGTCTAAAACATTTTCAGTCGTATTTGACAAATCATCCACAATGACGGGCATAAAACCGTTTTCCAATAGTTCAACAGCCGTGTGTGAACCGATATAACCCAAACCGCCTGTAAGTAAAATTTCTTTTCTTTTTCCCATAAATCAAATTTAAAAAGGTAGGTCGTCGTCTTCAGGTGTGGAAATATCATCAGCAGAGGGAAAATCTTCGGGTAGGGGAGGGGGCACATCCTCTCCGAATGCAGGTTCGGACTTCATGATCCTCCAACCTTGAATGGAGTTGAAATAGATGGTTTCCCCTTCGGGATTTACCCATTTTCTTCCCCGTAAATTGATGGAAATAGTAACTTCATCTCCGGGTTTGAAATGGTCCAGTAAAGATGTCTTATCCTGAATGAATTCAATTTTCAAATATTGTGGATATTGCTCTTCCGTACGCAGGATGACTTCTCTTTTTCTGAATCCTGAATTACCAACGGTTTGCGTTTCAAAAATCTTTTCGATGGTTCCTTTTACTTCCATATTTTATTTTTTATAAGGTTTGAATTTTTTTGTTTTGGGATAGTAATAAAGCCGGACGGTTTTTTTTCCGTA
>JALVDN010000111.1 GCA_027008965.1 Flavobacteriales bacterium
ATGACTTCCTATCATGTTTACAGGCTATGGAGTCATACCCGGGAAAATCATTTGCTATATGTTTCCAATCTATCCGATATGGTCAAAGGCGAAAAAAGCCGCTATATCAAGCAGTTGGAACATACTTTATACGATAAAGGTATTCAAGTTGAGGAAATAAAAATTCAAAACCGTCTTCCGGTTTCATCTTCCATAGATCAATTTCAAAATGATGAAGTGTCTATTCAAATTTTGAGCGAAAAATTCGTTCAAGGAATTTCGCCGTCTTTTCTTACTTCTTATTTATACTATCCCGACCAATTCTATAAGAATTATGTTATCGGTATAAAAGATGAAGATATTTCCGAAGATATTATCAACGACCGCTTAATGGGTGAAGTCATTCATCAAACCATGGAAGATCTTTATAAACCTTATGTGGGAAAATTTCTGAATCTTGATGCATTGAAAGAAATAGAAAGAAATTATGAACAACAAGCCAGAAAGAATTTTTATAAGATTTATTTGGAAATAGAAGATAAGGACAAAAAAGTGCATGTTCCCGTGACCGGAGAAAATCTGTTGGCTATGTCGGCCATTCAGGAAATTCTCAAAAAATTCATAGCGGTGGATAAGAAAATCTTGGAAAAAGGACAAACCTTGAAAATTGTAGCCTTGGAAGAATCATTACATTATAAAAAATCGCATCCTGATTTGGGTTTACTGCGTTTTTATGGCAAAGCCGACCGGATTGATGAAGTTGACGGGCAATTGCGGATTGTGGATTATAAAACAGGTAAGGCTGATATGGAAAAACCTCCAGTATTTACTTTAGAAACCTTTAAAAAAGACAGTAAATACAAAATCGGTTTTCAAATGTTGTTTTATGCATGGATTTTGTCCAAACAAAATGATTATAAAGAAAAATTTTCCGTTCAAACGATTTATTCACCACGGGTGAAAAATATTTCGGTTACATTCGATGAAGAGATAACTCAAGACAACCTGAATGCATTTGAAGAAATGATGATGGAGCTCTTGCAGGAAATCATTCATCCGGAAACTGTTTTTGAAGTGAAAGAAAGCTATTATAAGCCCTGATTTTTTTGTATTTTTGCAAGTGAAAGGGTCTTTAGCTCAGTTGGTTCAGAGCGCTGTCTTGACAGGGCAGAGGTCGGCGGTTCGAGCCCGCCAAGACCCACAAAAAATACATTAAAACCAATTAGCTATTGAGTGAACGTACATTGGAAATTATAGGAGGTAACCTCCCCGAACTTTTGGGTTACAATAATGAGAACCTTAAAGCCATCAAAAGTCTTTTCCCCAAAGTAAAAATCGTAAGCCGGGGGAATTTATTGAAAATTTACGGAGAACCCGAGATTTTAGACGAATTTGAACGTAAACTTAATTTGTTTCTGGAATATTTGGATATTCATAATAAATTGACCCCGGAAATCATTGAACGAATTGTTTTATCGGATGAAAAGGATTTGAAAAATTTTTTGTCAACCGATGACATTGTTGTACATGGTGTGGAAGGCCGGTTGATCAAACCCCGAACTCCCAATCAATTGAAAATCGTTCAATCGGTTGCCAAAAACGACATGGTTTTTGTCATCGGTCCGGCCGGAACCGGTAAAACTTACATTAGTGTTGCTCTAGCCGTACGAGCATTGAAAAACAAGGAAGTAAAAAGAATTATTTTGACCCGTCCTGCCGTTGAAGCGGGTGAAAATCTGGGGTTCTTGCCCGGCGATATGAAAGAAAAACTCGACCCCTACATGCAACCGCTCTACGATGCTTTGTTTGATATGATTCCCGCTTCAAAATTACACGATTTTATAGAACGAAATATCATTCAAATAGCACCTTTGGCTTTCATGCGTGGACGCACATTGGACAATGCCTTTGTGATTCTGGATGAAGCCCAAAATACCACACGCAACCAAATGAAAATGTTTCTCACCCGGATGGGCATCAATGCCAAATTCATCATCACCGGCGATCCTTCTCAGGTGGATTTAAAAGGAAACGGACGGTCAGGTTTGGCCGACGCCATATCTCTTTTGAAAAATATCCCGGGTGTAGATATCATTCGCTTGCAAGATACGGATGTGGTCCGGCACCCTTTGGTTAAAAAAATTATTGAAGTTTACAAACAACAAGAAAATCAAAATAAAAAACAATGAACAACAATCAAGAAAAAAGAATTTCAGATTTAGAACGTATCACGGAACTACAATCACATCAATTGGCGCATTTGGAAAAAAGACTAAAAAAACAAGAAAAATTAATGCGTATGCTGGCCATATTTTTGTTGATGTTATTTATCGTTTGGATGATTATGGTTTATTGGCCGATATTTTAACAGCACATGGAATTAAGAATTCTAGGTTGCCATTCCGCTACGCCCAAGCCGGGTGAATTTCCCACATCCCAAGCGCTTCTGCTGGAGAACCAATGGCTTATTTTGGATGCCGGTGAAGGAATGCAAATGCAATTGCGACGCTATGGCGTCAAATTTTCGCGCATAAAACATATATTCATATCCCATCTTCACGGTGATCATTTATATGGATTGTTCGGGTTTCTTTCCACATTGCGACTCCTGGGCAGGGTGACCGAATTACATCTCTACGCCCCCGAAGATTTAGACGAAGCACTTAAAACATTATTCAAGATAAGTCAAGTGGAACTCACCTATCCTTTGTTTTTCCATCCGCTCAAATCCAATGCGCCGGAAGTCATTCTGAATAATGAAAAATTTTCCGTCAGAACCATCCCATTGTTACATAGAATTTACACCAACGGCTTTTTGATTGAAGAAAAACCCAAGCCCAGAAAAATCAATAAAGAAGCATTGAATCAATATCCCGGATTGGAAAGTTGGGCATATCACTTATTAAAACAAGGAAAAGATATCACCCTGGAAGACGGACGAGTCATTCCCAATGAAGAATTAACCCTGCCGCCACCTCCACCCAAAAAATATGCCTATTGTACGGATACAAAATACCACCCCGATATTGTCCCGATTATACAAGGTGCAGATGTTTTATATCATGAAGCCACCTTTGCCGAAACCGAAAAAGATTTAGCCGAACAAACTTTTCATAGCACGGCCAAACAAGCCGCTATGATTGCCAAAGAAGCCGGCGTAAAAAAATTGATTATCGGTCATTTTTCGTCCCGCTATCGCGATTTGAATATTTTATTGGAAGAAGCCCGGAGCATTTTTCCTGCCACCGAACTGGCTTTTGAAGGAAAACAAATTGTATTTTAGAGATATGGAAAAAGATTTGAGCAACTACCGGCGCGACTACAATAAATTCGAACTCTCCGAAGAGAATGTTCCCGAAAATCCCATGGAACTTTTCCGGGATTGGTTTCACCAGGCCGAAAAAGAAGAAAATTGCATTGAAGTGAATGCCATGCAATTGGCTACCTTCGGTCGCGACGGATATCCCGGACTGCGCACCGTATTGCTTAAGAAATTCCGGTGGGACGGTTTTATTTTTTACACCAACTATCAGAGCGATAAAGCTTTGGATATAGAAAAAAATCCTCATGTTACACTTCATTTTCATTGGCCCGTCTTGGAGCGTCAAGTCATCATCAAAGGAAGGGCCGAAAAACTTCCCGAAAACCTCTCCGACGGCTATTTTGAAACACGCCCCCGCGCTTCACAATTGGCCGCTTGGGCTTCACCTCAAAGTCAAAAAATCCCTTCAAAAAAATATCTGGAAGAACAATTGAAGTTCTACGAAAAAAAATTTGAAGGTCAACCCGTTCCGCGCCCGCCGTTTTGGGGCGGTTATCTGGTAAAAC
>JALVDN010000112.1 GCA_027008965.1 Flavobacteriales bacterium
TTCAATGGATTGAAAAGCCTTGGATGCATGATGTGAACGGTTGAGTTTTTTCAAATCATCATCAAAAAAAGACTGGACTCCCAAGCTGAACCTGTTGATGCCGAGGTTTTTCCATGCTTTTAAATTTCCGGGTGTGATATCATCGGGATTGGCTTCCAAAGTGATTTCGGGATTTGGGGCCATTGGAAAGTTTTGAGTGATTTTATGTAAAATTTTTTGCAGGTTTTTCAATTGCAGGTATGAAGGTGTGCCGCCACCGAAATAGACAGTTTGAAGCGGAGCCATTTGTTTGATTTCATTTTTTCTTTCTTCAAGTTCCGTCAGCAGGGCTTCTACAAAGGCTATTTCGTGTTTTTTGTTCAACGAAAAATAAAAATCACAATACGAACAATTTTTTCTACAAAAGGGGATATGGATATAAATTCCTGACATTTTTCTATCAAATAATGAGCCCTGTCATATTTTTTTCAAATATAAGCCTTTCCTTTGTTCAAAATTTATACATTTGTCAAATGTTAAAAACCGTTTTTTAAACATGAGTTCTAATCAAAAATATCAAAATCTCATTGAAGAATTTATGCATTACGCATCCCAGCGCAATGCGAATGAACCGGAATTTTTGGAAGCCGTCAGGGAGGTGGCGGAAACCATCATTCCCTTTATTGAAGAAAATCCCAAATACAAAGGAAAAAAATTGTTGGAGCGAATGATTGAACCCGAGCGGGTGATTTCATTCCGGGTCACATGGGTGGATGACAAGGGTGAAATTCAAGTGAATCGTGGATATAGAGTTCAATTCAATTCGGCTATCGGACCTTACAAAGGTGGTTTGCGTTTTCACTCGTCCGTGAATTTGAGCACACTCAAATTTTTGGGTTTTGAACAAACTTTTAAAAATGCATTGACCACCTTGCCCATGGGTGGAGGAAAAGGCGGCTCGGATTTCAGCACAAGGGGCAAATCCGATGCGGAGATTATGCGTTTCAGTCAAGCATTCATGCAGGAACTGTTTCGTCACATTGGACCCGACACGGATGTTCCTGCCGGAGATATTGGCGTTGGAGGACGCGAATTGGGTTATCTTTTCGGGATGTATAAAAAATTGAAAAACGAATTTACGGGCGTATTGACCGGCAAGGGTTTGGCTTGGGGCGGCTCTTTGATTCGTCCCGAAGCCACGGGTTACGGTGTGGTCTATTTTGCCGAAGCCGCTTTGAATAGAATGGGGCAAAGTATCAAAGGAAAGCGTGTTGCCGTAAGCGGATTTGGAAATGTGAGCTGGGGAGTGGTCAAAAAAGTAAATGATTTAGGTGGAAAAGTGGTGACCCTTTCAGGTCCCGACGGCTATATTTACGACCCGGACGGAGTGAGTGGTGAAAAAGTGGATTTCATGCTCCGGCTTCGTGCTTCCAATCAAGATGTGGTTAAACCCTATGCCGACCGGTATGGTGTGGAATTTTTTCCGGGTAAAAAACCATGGGAACAAAAAGTGGATTTGGCCATTCCTTGTGCCATTCAAAATGAATTTGATGAAAATGATGCCGAAAACGTGGTGAAAAACGGAGTCATCGGTGTGGTAGAAGCCGCCAATATGCCTTTGACCCCCGAAGCCATAGAAATCATACAAAACAATAAATTGCTTTATGTGCCCGGAAAAGCAGCAAATGCAGGTGGTGTGGCCGTTTCTGGTTTGGAAATGACCCAAAATTCCATGCGACTTCAATGGACGGCCGAAGAGGTGGACCGAAAACTCAAATGGATCATGCAAAATATCCATGAAAATTGTGTTAAATACGGCACCGAACCCGATGGATATATTGACTATAAAAAGGGTGCCAATATTGCGGGATTCATCAAAGTGGCCGATGCCATGTTGGCACAAGGGATTGTTTAATTGACGATGATAATTTCAATTTATAAAAGCTCCTTTACGGGAGCTTTTTTTGTTCTTTTAAAAAATATTCGGCCGTAAATTTCAAACTCTCTTCAACCGGAATAAATTTTTCGGAAAGCGTTTTTGTTATTTTTTCATTTGAATAGAAAGTTGACGAGTATAAAGATTTAACGGTCAATGGATCAATGGGTTTTCCTTGTCCTGTTAAAATAGATAAAAAATTAATAATTCCTGTGCCGGTTTTTAATAAAAACTCGGGAGGGACAAAAGAAGGTGGATTGACACCTAATTCCCCGGCTAAAATATGAATAACTTCTTTGAAAGATTTGTTTTCTGAATTCAAGATAAATCTTTCACCATGAATACCTTGTTCAAATAAATTCCATATCATTTTGGCAACGTCCCTTGCATCCACATAACCGGTTATTCCCGGAAAAACAAACGGTAGTTTTTTGCTATAAAGTTTTTGGACAACTTGCCCGAAACCTTCGCTCCAAAATCCGGGCCCAATCACCACGGAAGGATTGACAATACATGCATTCAGGCCTTCTTGCATTCCTCTCCAAACTTCCATCTCTCCCAAATATTTGGATGAAGCATAATGATGATAAGGAATATTCCAACTCCAAATGACATCTTCCGTAATTTGATTTGTATTGCTATTGAGTGCCGCCACCGAACTGACATGCAGGAAGTAATCCACGCCTTTTTCCAAAGCCATATTGACCATGTTGGCCGTGCCTTCCACATTGACACGGTATAGCACGTTTTTATCACTCGGAGCGAATGAAACCTTTCCCGCCACATGAAAGACGGTTTTCACTCCGTTAAAAGCTTCATCAAGTGTTGTATGGTCGGTTATATCTCCCGATACCCATGTGATCTGTTGAAACAGTTTATTTTCACCGAAAAGATTGAACAAGCGTCTTGTTTTATCAATAGACTGAACTGTACGGTATAGGGCTTTGGGAAAAATATTCCGCCGGGCCATGTGAAGCAATAAGTAACTTCCAACCAAACCCGTTCCTCCCGTAACCAGAATTTTGTTTCCTTCAACATGCATACTACAAAATAAATCATTTTTCTTATTTTAACCTAATAAAATGCTTGCAATGAAAATAGCACTGATTCAAAGCGATTTGTTTTGGGCCGACCCTGAAGCCAATATGTTCCATTTTGAAAGCATGTTTGAACAATTACAAGAAGATGAACAAATGGTGGTGTTGCCCGAGGCTTTTAGCTCCGGTTTTGTGATGGACAAAGATATGATTGAAGAAATCAGCACGTTTCCTGTGAAAGAAACGATGATAAAATGGACAAAGAGATATGGGAAAATATTTGTAGGAAGTGCTTTTGTTAATGACCAAGGAAAATTTTTTAATCGTATGTTTTGGGTGGAACCAAACGGAAAAACCTATCAATATGATAAACGGCATCTTTTTTCTTATGCGGGAGAAAACAAGATTTTTACGCCCGGAAAACAACGGATTTCCATTCAGTCCGAAAATTTTATTTTTCGTTTGAATATCTGTTATGATTTACGGTTTCCGGTTTGGAATGTCAATACATTAAAAGATAATCAACCCGAATATGATGTGTTGTTGTATGTGGCCAATTGGCCCGAAAAAAGAAGAACTGCTTACTTAAAATTATTACAAGCCCGGGCGATTGAAAACCAAAGTTATGTCATTTGGGTTAACCGCGTTGGAGAAGACGGTTATGGAAATCATCACACGGGAGATACTTGTCTCATAGGTCCGGATGGTTCTTTTATTGATAAAGCTCCCGTAAGTAAAGAACAGGTATTACATATAAAAATCCGGAAATCATACTTGGACGATTTCCGGACTCAATTTCCTTTTTATAAAGATTGGGATAAGTTCTCTATTGAAACTTAAAATTATTTCA
>JALVDN010000113.1 GCA_027008965.1 Flavobacteriales bacterium
TGATATTGTTAAAGTAAAAATAGGTGACACTGCATTGATTGAAGTGGAAGCCTATCCCGGCAGGAAATTCAAGGGTTTGGTGACTGAAATTGCCAATTCGGCGGATATGAAAACAACCGCTTCGGATGAAGTTGTCAATTTTAAGGTGAAAATAGGAATATTGAGGGATTCTTATATGGATTTGATTGAGGGGAGAAATTTAGTTTCACCGTTCCGTCCGGGGATGACTACTTCCGTGGAAATCATAACCCATAAAAAAACCAATGTATTGGCCGTTCCGGTGAGTGCAGTAACCGTGAGACCCGGGAAAGATAAGAAAAAACAAGAAGTTGTTTTTGTGGTGAAAGAAGGGAAAGCGCACAAAAAAGCCGTGGAAACCGGTATTCAGGATGAAGAGTATATGGAGATTATTAAAGGGTTACAGGAAGGAGAAAAAGTTATCACAGGGCCCTATTCATTGGTTAGTAAAAAATTGAAAGACGGGGATGAAGTGACGGAAATGAAAAACAAGAAAAGTAAAAAATTCCGTAGAAAGAAATAAGAAATTTGTTTTTAATCAGGCCACCATACAGGATTCCCGGATGGGTGGAAAAAATGTTTCCTTATTTGAATTTTCGTGTTCCGGTTCAAAATAATAGCGTTTTTTTGACTTTTGATGACGGACCTACGGAAGGGGTAACCGAATATGTTCTGGAACAACTGGATAAATATAATTTCAAAGCCACATTTTTCCTTATAGGAGATAAAATCAGACCGCATGCAGATATTGTTCAAATGATTAAGGCGGAAGGACACCGCTTGGGGAATCATACCTTTCATCATGTAGATGCATGGAAAACTCCTCTCAAAGAATACTTGGCGGAAATCAGAGAAACCCAGGAAATTTTAGACTGCATTCAACCGGATATAGATCCGCTATTCAGACCTCCTTACGGCCATATTACACCTGCATATGCCCGAAAAATAACGGAACATGGTTTTAGAATTATCATGTGGAAACATTTGAGTTTAGACTATATGTCCGGTTTAAATATTCATGATTCTTTGAAAAACCTACAAAAGGTTAAACCCGGAGATATCATCGTTTTTCATGACAGTGAGAAAGCATTTCCACAATTGAAACAAATGCTTCCGTCTTTTTTGGATTTTTTGAAATCTAAAGCTTTATTTAGTGATATTCTTTAAATTTATTATATTTGAAAAAAATAACCCCCAAAAACCATAAAGTATGAGTTTTATACAAGAATTTAAGGACTTTGCCATGAAGGGAAACCTGGTTGATATAGCCGTAGGTTTCGTCATGGGTGCCGCTTTTAACAAAGTGATCTCTGCCTTTACAGGTGGTATAGTGTCACCACTTATAGGACTATTGTTTAATACGGATATGAAAGACATGAAATTGTTATTAAAAGAAACCGTTGGTCCGGACGGAAAACCGCAACAGATCTTTTTGGAATACGGAACATTTTTAACGGCCGTTTTGGACTTCTTGATCATTGCTTTTGTTATGTTCCTGGTAGTAAAAGCGGTTAATAATATGAAGAAGAAGGAAGAAGCCGCACCTCCTCCCGGTCCTAGTAAAGAGGAACAATTATTGACCGAAATTAGAGACTTGCTCAAAAAGTAATCATTGTGCTTTAATCTTATAAGAAAGGCGGAGTATTTTTCCGCCTTTCTTTTTTGCTTATATTGAGATAAATTATCAAATGATGAAGAAAATATTTGTGATTACTCTTGTTTCAGTAATGTTATTGCAGTGTAAAAAAGAGAATAATTCTCCGGTTTCAAATGTTCAAGAAGAGGAAGAACATTTGGATTATGCTTACGGGACACATTATCAACAAACTATGGATGTATATATCCCCGAAGGAGTAAGAGATACCATGACGATGATTGTGATGGTTCATGGAGGAAGTTGGGTCAGCAGGGATAAGAGTGATTTCCTGGCATGGTATAATTATGAAAAACAACAAGGGCAGTTTGCCTTGGCCAACATTAATTACAGATTGGATACACCGCAAACGGTTCCCATACCCATGCAAACGGACGATATCGGGATGGCTATTCAAAGCATGGAAGATGATTTCGGGATTCGTTCGGGAAAGATCGTAATGATAGGGATGAGTGCCGGAGGACATTTGGCTTTATTGTATGCATACAAGTATGATTTGGACAGAAAAGTAAAAGTGGTTATCAATATGGTTGGTCCGGCGGATTTTACCGATCCGTCTTATCATCAAGGTGCATGGGCTAATATTTTTCCGTATATAGAAGCCATTTTTAATGCGCCATATGCAGGAAATGAAAATTATTATCAAGATGTAAGTCCGTATTATTTTGTAGATAATCAGTCTCCGGCAACCATTTCGGGGTATGCTGGTATGGATACAATAGTCCCCTATACCAATGGGGAACGTATTCATCAAAAACTACAACAATTTAATATTCCGGAAGAATATGTTTTCTATCCCCAAAGCGGTCATGTTTTCAATCAACAGGACGGCTTGGATTTTTTTTGGCGTGCCAGAACTTTTATGCTCCAAAATTTACAATAAAAAACCGCCCGGGAGGGCGGTTTTTTGATATCTTTCAATAATAAGAATTAGTTATTATTTTTCTTTTCTTCCACTTTTTTAGCCGCAAGCAAAAGGGCGTTGTAAGCGTTAACGAGTTTTCCGCTTTTGCTTAAATTTTTGAAATATTCAATATCGGGTTTTTCTTTGTCTTCAGTAGGAACAAATACCAGAATTTCGGGTGTTACACCGGATTCCATAAGTATTTCTTTCACTTCTTTGGCCGTGAGTTCGGGGAAACGACTACGAATAAGAGCGGCCACGCCTGCGGCATCGGGGGCGGCCATGGATGTTCCACTAAAAGAAGCATAATCATTAAAAGGAACAGTAGAATAGATTTTATATCCCGGTGAAAATAAATCCACTGTTGTTTTCCCATAGTTTGAAAAGGGTGCAGGCAACCGGGCCCCGAAATGATAGGTTGAGGCTCCGATGGTTATCATATTGGAGGCAATTTCTTCTCCGGGTTTTTCACCGTCATTGGGATATGAGATGAATTCTCCGAACTTATCCATGTCTTTGGCGTCGTTTCCGGCGGCATTGACAATCAATACATCGTGTTGTTCGGCGTATTTGATGGCATCCCAAACCCATTCTTTATGCGGTGAATAGTATTTCCCGAAACTGGTGTTGATTATTTTGGCTCCATTATCCACTGCATATCTAATTCCCAATGCAATGTCTTTATCATATTCATCTCCATCGGGAACGGCACGAATAGCCATCAATTTCACTGCATCGGCCACGCCGTCAATACCGATGCCGTTATTTCTTACAGCACCGATAATACCTGCTACGTGGGTGGCATGGGCTTCATCCTTTTCTACCGGTTTCACGTTGGGGTTGCCATAATCCCTGTCATTGAAATCGTCAGGATTATCACCTACCACGGCACGACCGTCAAAATCTACATTCAAATAATAATTCAGTTGAGTATTTACATATTTTTCTCCTCCTTTAATTCTTTTATGGAAGCCTGAAAGATATCTTTCTTTTGCTTCGGTAATTTGAGGATCATCTGTTTTTATGGTTTTAACGAGTTCTTTTGTGAGGGTATCGGTTTTGAGAAAATCTTTCAATAGTTTTTCGTCGTTTTT
This sequence comes from Flavobacteriales bacterium, assembly GCA_027008965.1. Taxonomy (GTDB): domain Bacteria; phylum Bacteroidota; class Bacteroidia; order Flavobacteriales; family Flavobacteriaceae; genus JAADED01. The sequence goes on from JALVDN010000113.1 coordinate 3,671, forward strand.
CAATACGTTTTTGTAGAATTTAATTTGGCCTTCAAGTGCTTTCATATTTTTGATTTCTTCGGCCAATTCTTTTTCCGCCCTTTTGTAGAGTTTGAACATTTCCAAATCTTCCGGTGCGATGTCT
>JALVDN010000114.1 GCA_027008965.1 Flavobacteriales bacterium
TAGGAGCAAGAATAAACTTATCCAAAAGATAATCCTTTTTTTAGGATTGTAACCTTCTCTATAGGTGGCTTGCTCACCTTTATCAGCATTTTTAACATAAGCCAGTGTTTCCTGATGCTTAAAATACCCTGCCAGTTTCATTTTACCCATAATATAAAAACCAAGCATACCGCCAATAGCCATGAAAACCACAGTTACCAAAGAGTGTATATTCATCATCGGTAAACCTCCCATCAGGTGATTTAAAGTACATCCGCCCGCCAAACGTGTCCCGTAACTAAACAAAATGCCTCCCAAAAAAGATACAGCCAATAACTTGGGGCCATAGTAGGCCCAGGTTCTCAATTCTTTCTCCATTAAACCTACCAAAAGTCCGCCAATAATCATCCCTACTATAGGCCAACCAATTCCGGGGACAAAAGCTCCTGAGGCGGAAGGTAAAATTTTTTCCATTCCATCTACGGTGATGGTTCCATAAGTTCCGTAAATTTCACTTTTAAATCCAAACAAATAGTTTATAAAAACTTCCAACCCGCGAAACATCTTTCCCAAATCGGTTGTAACCGTAATCGGTTTAAGGTGAGGTGTCTTATCATGTTGAACTGCATTCACCCACAAACCTAACATATACAAGATTTGTGCAACACCAAAAGCTATTCCTGCATATACAAACGACCATTGATATCTTATTAATTTTTTTAGTTTCATTTTCTCAACTTTTAAGGGTTAAAAATCTATCTGAAACCTGATCAAATGAGCCATTAAATTGTTTTGACTTTTATCATCTGTCAAAACATAGTTATACATGATACGTGCGTGTGCATTCAAATACCAATTCAACCCGATGGCAACATTAGAAATATCCGAAGGATTGCCTATATTGGCCTGTACCAAATCATCACTAAATTGCATGGCCGAATAGCGTACCAACAATTCTAGCGCACCAAAACCTTCTTCTCCAACAGGTTTTTTAGGTTTTACTCTGCCAAAGGCACCTTTTTTATAGGGCCGGTATTCACCGGTTAAGAAGAAACTCCCCATCACATAAAATGATGGTACGGCATAATCTTTGTCAAACATATTGGGCACTTGCATCATCTTGTATTCGGTTTGCAAAGAAAAACTTTTATAAACCGCGGCTAATTCACCTCCTGCAATCAACCTGCGGGCCGCACCCGGAAACACATAAGCATATTTTGAACCCAAATGATTTTCGGGCCTGAATTTCAAATCGGCAGGTGTGCGCGTGGAATAATTCACTCCGGTGTGTACCAAGGTTTTATTTTCCTTATCCAAATAAGGAACACCATATAATCTTGTCGTAAAATTCATCCCGTCTTCCAAATGCTTATCCACAAAACCTTCCGAATGTTTCCCTTTATTGGTCAACGACGCTTGAAATCCCAAACGACCGTCAAGTAATTTATGATTCGCATAGTGCAAACCCGTGCCCCATCTGAAATCCTGTAAGGCCGTGAGCATGGGACGTTCAACAAATGGTATATACTTGCTACTCGTGAGCATAGCCAATCCGGTAGGTTCAGCCTTAGACCCTACGGCAAAACTACCCCACTCTCTTGCATCATATTGAATATAAACATCACGAAAACCGAGTTTGGCATGTGAAAAATTCACCTCAATTTTATACTTTAAGTTTGAAGCCAACTTTCCCGCCGCAGATAAATGCACGCGACGGAATTCATTTCCCATGGTCCATGCACTGTCTTGTTCTCTCTTTAAAAATTCAAAATCATATTGAATACGACCGTTAATCTTTACTTGTGCAAAAAGTGTTGTTAACGGAAACAATAGCAAAACAAATCGTGAGAACAAGTATATTTTTCTCATAGCAGTAAAATTTTTCCCAATATAATAGCATAAAAACTGTAAGTAAATGACTATTGTCATTTTTTATTAAAAATACACACAAAAAAATATAGAAAATTATGCCTAGGAAAGAAAAACTATTGAAGTGGTTTATTAAACAATTCTAAGGTAAGAATGACATTCGTTTCAAAATATCAGGATCCTTTTTAAAGCGGTAAATGATCACACCCGCCACATGAACCAAAATAAGAATTATTAAAAACCCTACCAACAACTCATGAATCTCCACCAAATCATGATTCAATTTTGCACCTTCCGGAAATGGCTTTCCCAAATCCACCACATATGCGCCCGATTTAAAAATCGTAATAAAACCCACCACAGGAACCAAAAGCAACATCAAATAAATCAAAGCATGGACCACCTTATAGGACAATTCATGAAACTTGCCGTAAAATTCCAACACCGGCAACTGATCCTTATTTCTCTTTAAAAGTATCAACCTCCAAACAGTGATAAAAAAAATCACCGCCCCTGTCAATGCGTGCAAACGGTAATATTTGAAATTTTCCGCATCAAAATCCAAATACTCCAAATTTTTTCCAATCAAAAAATTAATAGCCAACAAAACCACTGTTAACCAATGAATAAAAATCATGGTGACGGGATATTTTCTTCTCATATCGGTTTTTTATTTCAAAGATATGATTTTTGTATAAATGGGCGCCTGCTCGCACGGGTTCGTCCTAAGGCGGTTGCTTCGTGACGACGGAGCGCACTCGCACCCGCCAAGTCTCACCCGGCGCCCACCGGGCTGTCCGCTCAAATGCTTGTTGGCGGCTCCTTGTTTTTTTATAAGTTTTCTGCGGGGTCGCCTCATCAAGCTCGGCGCCTCCTCAAAAACAAAAAACATAGTCGCCGCCCGCCAAGCATAACCGCTTCCATCCCTGGCGCAAATGATAACCCCGGCCATTCGCATTGACTTTCAATACATTTTTTTATAAATTGAATAAAAAAATGGCACGTAAATCCTGGTCCGAAAAAATGCAGCCCGAGGGCTTGCCCAAAATTGTCCGGTTCGATGAAAAACTATCCGAACGACCGGGCGGAGCCAAAACCATGGTTGTACCTCATCCCCAAGATGTGTATGAAATAATGGCACAAGTCCCCCGCGGACATCTACTCACTGTTCCACTGCTCCGTCAAATGCTGGCCGGAAAATACAATACCGATACCGCTTGTCCACTCACAACGGGGATTTTTATATGGATTGCGGCCAATGCTTCGCAAGAAAAAGCCGATAAAGGCGAAATACCCGAACCCATCCCCTGGCGGCGCACCTTGAAGGCCAAAGGCGAATTAGTAGCCAAATACCCCGGTGGTATAGAAGGACATGCGTCACATTTGGAAACCGAAGGTTTCCATACCGTTCAAAAAGGGGAAAATTTTTTTGTCTCCGATTATCAGCAATATCTTTTGTAAACTAATAGCCGGTCTCCGATAAAGTTCTTCAACGGATAACTTTTCTATTGATCATCCGTCCATCTAGCAATCTGATTTGAAAAATCAATGCCTGCGGAGCCAAAACATGCAAGTCTAAACGCACTCCTTTTTTCCCATCCGCATCAAAACGGGTTATTTCTCTTCCCCACATATCCATCACTCTAATTTCATCTAACGGATAGGGACTGTAAACCATAAAAATTCCACCTGAATTTCCAATAACCAATCCATCCATTAAATGATCATCCGATGTCAAAGCATGTGGCCTGAAAATCAGTTCAAACCTGGTAGAAAAATCACCTTGCGTACTATAAAATCTGTATTCCCCATTATTCAAATCATGAAGCAAATTCAAATCATTATCCTTCAAAAAAACATCCGCTTGACGCAACACGCCCTGAATGCTGTCCAAATGAATTTCATAATTGCCGGGCGTACTTGCCTTGAATCCCAGC
>JALVDN010000115.1 GCA_027008965.1 Flavobacteriales bacterium
CAAACGCCGTCAGACCAAATTCACATCAGGTCTTCCTATAATCTTTCGGCCATAAGTTTTACGCCCAAAGACCTTGAAAACAAAATAAAAAAATTTATACCTGATTTCAAAGTGATTTATAAACCCGATTTCAGGCAGGAAATAGCGCATTCCTGGCCGGATAGTATAGATGATAGACATGCCCGGGAAGATTGGAAATGGAGACATGCGTTTGATTTGGATAAAATTGTAAAAATCATGCTCAAATCCATGCAAGAAAATTACTATCCCGCTTCGGAATTTCACGTATAATCTTACTTAGAATTTCTACCTCGCGGATGATATTTTTCCAAAGTTTCGCGAATTTGTTTCTTACTTATATGCAGATATATTTCTGTAGTAGTAATGCTTTCATGCCCGAGCAACAGCTGGATGCTCCGCAAATCCGCTCCGTTTTCCAATAAATGAGTGGCAAAACTATGGCGAATGGTGTGCGGACTTATTTTTTTTTCAATACCGGCCTTTTGGGCGAGACCTCTGATGATGATGAATAACATTTGGCGCGTCAATGATTTTCCCCGCCGGTTTAAAAAAACAAAATTTTCATGCCCTTTTTGGGGAATCACCAAAGGTCTGACATACTGCAAATAGGTTTTCAAAACACCAATGGAATATGTTTCCAACGGGACAAATCTGTGTTTGCTTCCTTTTCCTATAATCCGGATAAAACCTTCTTCTAAAAACAAATCTCCCAATTGCAGGTTTACGGTTTCCGAGACACGTAATCCGCAGGCATACATCAATTCCAAAATAGCTTTGTTTCTTTCTCCTTCAAACGACCCTAATTCCACCGCATCAAAAAGGGCTTCCATTTCTTCACGGCTCAACACTTCGGGAACCTTTTTATCCAATTTAGGAGTTTCAAGCCAATCTCCGGGATTTTCTTCCATTATTTTTTCAAGTTGTAGGTAGGAAAAAAAACTTTTCAAACCCGAAATAATCCGGGCCTGGGTTCTAGCACTCACCAAATCCGATATACGGTAGATAAATTCTTTGACATTATCTTTATTAAAAACAGACAAATCCAATTCTTCTTCTCCAGCATAAAAATCCAGATATTTTTGAATATCATCCGTATAGGCGCGGATTGTATTTTCCGAAAGCCCTTTTTCAAGTTTCAAAAAATGTCTGTATTCAGTAATTATTTCATTGATTTTGGGAGAGACAGGTGGCATAATTTTTGTTATCTTTGATACAAGCTAAACTAAAAAAATTTAAGATATGAAAAAATTATTTGCCCTTTTGATAATCATCGGTATGATGCATGTATCAAATGCTCAGGATTTCAGAATAGGACTGTCATTGGCTCCCAGTATTTCTTTCAACAAAGTGATGTCTAAAGTGGATGGTAACTTTCAAGTTCAAGATGTTAAAAGCGGCGGATTGGGTTATAAAGGCGGGTTATGGGCCGATTACGGATTTGCCGAGAATTACTATTTACATTCTGGAATTATGGTACACCAAAGAAACTTCGGAAGTGATTGGGGAAATATGAACATTACCACGGTGGAAGTGCCTTTGGCTTTGAAAATGCGTAGCAATGAAGTAGCAGATAACATAAGGGTTTTGGGATTTTTCGGTGCAACTTTGGATTTGAACGTTTCGGCTAAAGCCGGTTCATTGGTCATCAATGATCAAGTGAATAAAATCGGTTCATCCTTTATTTTTGGAGCGGGAGCCGAATATAATGTGGGTTTTGGAAACATTAATTTGGGACTTTCCTATCATTTGGGAATGACAGATGTGATGAGTGATGCCAACCTAAAAATCATGCCCCGTCATTTGAGCATAGACTTTGCTTTTTATTTTAATTAAAAAGACTAACATTTTAAAGCTCTCCATGAAAAGTGGAGGGCTTTTTTATTTGTGAAGTTTCACGGCAAAGTCTTTTATATTTTCCCAAGGATCTTCCTGGGTTTTTAATATTTCAGGTACATTGCGCATATGAAAATCCAGCGGATTTTCAATTTGATTTAGTTCATCCCACGAAACCGGTAGTGATACACTGGCAGTGTGGGTTGCACGAAGACCGTATGGCATGGAAAAAGTTTGAAATGGTCGGTTGCGGTAAATATCAATCAAAATTTTATTTTTTCTTTTGTTTTTTCTGACATCCAAAGTTGTTCCGGGAATTTTTATCATAATGGTTTTAGCAATTTCTTCGGATACTTTCAGAACTTCTTCTGCCGGATGTTCGGGGAGGATGGGACAAACCATGTGTATGCCGCGCTTGCCCGATGTTTTGACAAAAACCTTATAGCCGAATGATTCTACAATGGGTTTGGCCTCCAACACAAAATCCCTGATTTGAGGAAAAGACATTCCTTCGGGCGGATCGATGTCAAAAACCATTAAATCGGGATGTTGAAAATAAGGTTTGGAAACACTCATAATATGAAATTCCAATGCATGCAATTGAACCAACCAAACCAAATCGGCTATGTGATTGAGTATGATATAGCGTGCTAGTTTGTGTTTGCCCAATTCCACGGTTTCAATGAATTCGGGCGCATGGGCGGGAACATTTTTTTGAAAAAAGGAATAGCCTGGTGTGCCGTGCGGATAGCGAATAAACACCAGGGGACGTCCGTTGTTGTGTTTTAAAATATAGGATGCAACCGATAGATAATATTGAATAACTTCCATTTTGGTTATCCTGCGCTCTAAGTACAAAACTTTATCGGGATGAGTGACGGTTATTTTGTGTCCGTCAATTTCCATGATGATATGGTCACTTGTTTTTTTCATGGAGGGTATTATTATATAAAGTTAGACATTTTAGAGATAATAAATGCCGTTTTGTTTTACAAATGCATGTTGTGATGTGTAACCAATGAATAAAATTTACACCTATTTTGCGCCGGCGGGCGGAGTGTTATCCTTGCGAAGGCGAAAAGCTCATTTTTGTTTGACGGCGGAGGCTCCGAGCGAAGACGAGGAGACCCCGCACGGCAACATACAAAAATGCTTTGAGCCGAGCAAGATTTAAACGGAGCACGCCATAAGGCGCCAAAAAGAATTTGAATGATTATATGACAGATTGTCACAAATTTTTTTTGATTTTTTCGGCGGTTTTATGACCCACTATTCGTGCAATGTCTTCTTGGGAGGCTTCTTGCAATCGTTTGATGCTTTTGAAATGTTTCAGGAGTTTGAGGGCGGTTTTTTCGCCTATTCCGGGAATGGATGTGAGTGTTGAGGGGATCAATCGTTTAGTGCGTCGTTTGCGGTGAAGTCGAAGGCCGAAACGGTGGGCTTCGTTGCGGATTTGTTGAATGATTTTGAGGGTTTCGGAGCGTTTGTCCAAATAGAGCGGAACCGGATCGCCGGGTTTGTAGATTTCTTCCAACCGTTTGGCTATTCCGATGAGGGTAATTTGGTCGTCCAATTTCAGCTCTTTCAGGGCGTCCAGGGCGGCGTTGAGTTGGCCTTTGCCGCCGTCAATAACCACCAAACCGGGTAGGGGGATGTTTTCTTCTTTCAATCGTTTATATCGCCTGTAAACCACTTCTTTCATGGAAGCAAAATCGTCTATGCCTTCCACGGTTTTGACAGTGTAGTGCCTGTAGTCTTTTTTGGAAGGTTTCAGGTCTTTAAAAACCACGCAGGAGGCGGTTTTTTCAAATCCTTGTGTGTGTGAAATGTCAAAACATTCCATGTGCCGGGGGGGATTGGACAAACGCAAATCATGTTGCATTTGCCGGAGCATTCTTTCCAAGTGCAAATCGGGGCGGGTTTGTTGTAATTGTTTGAGTTTTTCCAATTTAAAATAGCGCGCATTTTTCAAGGACATTTCCAGGAGTTTCTTTTTGTCGCCTCTATGGGGGACGGTTTGTTTTATAGGGAAAGGGATTTCAATTTTCATGGGTAAGATGATTTCTTTGGCATGTAGATTCAATTCTCGGTGAATTTCGGTGACGGCCATTGAAAGAATTTCTTGGTCGGCTTCATTGATTTTTTTCTTGTATTCCAGATTGCGTGCGCGTATAATGGAGCCGTTTGACACTTCCATGAAATTCACGTAAGCTCTTTCTGTATCGGAGAGGATGCTATAGACTTCTACGTTTCCTATTTTGGGATTTACTACCGTGGAACGCGATTGATAATTTTGCAACGCTTCAATTTTTTCTTTGAATTCTTGGGCTTTTTCAAATTCCAGATTGGCGGCGGCATTTTTCATTTCATTTTCAAAAAATTGAAGTGCAGGTTTAAAGTTTCCTTTTAAAATTTGCCGGATTTTCTCTATATATTGTTTATAGTCCTCTTCGGTTTCCTCTCCTATACAAGGAGCTTTACATCTACCCAGGTGATATTCCAAACATACTTTATAATTTTTCTTTTGAATTTTTGAGGGTTGAAGATCCAATTTGCATGTGCGGATGGGATATATGTCGTGAATCAGATCAAGCAAAACCCTTACGGTTTTAACGGATGTATACGGGCCGAAATATTCCGACCCGTCCTTTATATAATTACGGGTCATTTCCACTCTTGGAAAAGCTTCGTTCCGGATCACTATCCAAGGATAGGTTTTATCATCTTTTAGTAATACATTATACTTTGGTTTATATTGTTTAATCAATACATTTTCCAACAGGAAAGCTTCCGTTTCATTATCGGTGACAATGTGTTCAATCCGGTCTAAATTTTTCAGCATCATGTAAGTTTTTCCTTCAGCATGCTTGTTGAAATAAGAAGAAACTCTTTTTTTAAGATTTTTTGCTTTTCCGATATATATGATTTTATTCTTTGCATCCAGGAATTGATAGATCCCCGGCCGTGAAGGGAGTGTATTTAGCTGTTCTTTTATATGTTTTTTTATTTCTCCCATGTGATTGAAAATCAATTGTTTTTATAAATTGGCAAAGCTTTTGATATAAATCCGGTTGAAATTAAATTCATATATTTGTAATGTAGCTTTGAAACCATGAAAAAAAATCAACTTTTTATATACATTAACATTTTTTTAATTCTGGCGGGTCAGGGATTTGCCCAGTCCCCTGACAGTTTATCTATTGTTAAGGCATATAAACATTTACTTGATTCCAAAGTACAAATTTACAGAATTACACGGGATAAGGCTTATGAAATATATTATCCCGAATTTGATCTTATTCAAATTGATTTGGCGGATGCGGTGAATATTATGGAAGATAATTTTATGCAGTTGGAAGATGTTTTGTCTAAAACCGGCAATGAACGTGAATATAACAGCTTGCTTGATGTTTGGAATAATATTCGCTACTATACATTGGTAAAACCTACGCGAAAAAATTTCAATAAATATTATTATGATGCCAAAACCTTTGAGGCACAATTGAACGTTTTGTTGAAAAAACTGGAAGATCAATATCCCGACATCAAGCATTTCGGAGAGAGTGATCATTTCAAACTTTATGCTTTCAGAGCGGGAGTTTTTCTAATCAACACTGGCTATCTCATTGATAAATTTCCCATCAATAAAAGCTTGCAACAGCTTTTTGAATCCGAGTTGAACAAGGCGGAAACGCTTCTTCAGTATGCTAAAGAGAAAGGTTATTTTCAAATGAATAAAAACCCTTTTCTTTTGGCTAAAATGCTCAATAATTGGAAGTTCTTCAAATATAATTTACACAATCCCCTTTTCCGCACAGATCGGTTGTTATTCAGCCTTGCCAATATTCTTAATCATGAAGTGGAAAAACTTCATATTTTAGTCAATTAAATTTGGAAGAAATATATGAGAAGTTTTAGACGAATGCTCATTTTAGTTATGTTGGTTGTACTATACAATGGAATGGCACAATATGATTTAAAAAAAACCAAAAAAGCTTTTTACTTATTAAATCAAAATAAAATTTTGACCCAGCAAAGTATGACCAATTATTATTCACGGCAATACAAATTGTTTCCGGTTAACGCTCAACAAAACATACATTCGGCGGCAGAAGAAATATTGGAAAATTTGGATTCGGTGAGTACATTGTTGCCACAAGAAAAAAATCTTTTGGCCGATTTTGAGAAATTAAAAAACCTGACCGAAATATTTGTTTCTCAACTTTCCAATAGGAATACAAATTTGAAAGATTTACATAAAAGTAAAAACAGGGTCTTGAAAAAATTGGACTTGATGTTGGAGACCCTTGTCATGTTTACGGATTTTGATGAAAGTTTCTTGGAGCAAATTCAAAAATTGGTGAATGTGAATCAAAATCTGCAGGTAGCCATGCAAGAATATATCAGGCAATATGATGAAGGGAGTGTAGATACAAAAAATATTATTTCCATGTTAAAAGATGCGGGGAAGGACATGAAATCTATCAGAGATTATTATGCCAAGGATAAAAAACTTGCTCAAATTCTTAGACACATTCATCAAGACATACAGTTATTTCATCAAGGAATAAAAAACGGTTATGCGCCCAAAATAATGGTTGCTTCACTCAATAAATCCAACCGTAAAATACTGGAAGCCTATTCTATACTCACTCAAAAACAACAACCATGAGAAAAAAAATTATCATAGGATTTACGGTCTTGACCGTTATATTGAATTTTTCTTTTTTGTCTGCATCCGGTTCCGGAGAAAATATTCCCTCGGATAAAGAAGCTTTGATTTACATCCAGCAATTCAAATACCATGCAATGAAAAGCATTGTTAATTATTTGTATTTTTCAAGAGGAATCTATCCGGATAAAACACCTGTTTATATTGACAAACATCTGGCACAAGCCGAATATTATTTATTGATGTTAGAAAAATATTCCGATCATTATCCCGAATTACAAAACGATTTTAAAAATCTGACTTCATATTGGTATAATATCCGCGTGAAATTGGTTCATACGTTCAACAGGAAATATTTAAACAAATTTGTGGATTATTTGGAAAAAATCATTTACAATGCCAATGAAATGGCTCGAAATATCATCACAAATAAAAAAGTGGGTTTCACGGAAACCGAATTGAATTTGTATAAAACTTTAATGAAGCCCAATTATATTCTTTTTACCTATATCGTTTATTTTATTAATCCCGAAAATCCTAAAAGTAAAACCCTTTTAGAAAAATCTGCGCTTGAATTAGGACAATGGGTTTCCTATTTGAAGAATCAGAAATTTAAAGGAGACGATAAGAAATGGAGATATATACTCCAGCAATTAAAGGATTTGAGTGGTAGATATGAAAGTGCGGATGTTCCAACTGTTGTGGAGGCGGAAAATCTTTATTTACAAGTTGAAATCATTGAAAATGATATCTTAGATTATCAAGAGTAATTTTTAATTTTCTTCAGGTTTGGTGTAGTATATGATTAATTCCGGGGGGCTATCCGTTGAAAGATTCCCTTGTAAAACCGTCCCAAATGGAACAAAAGCATCGGGATCGGGTGATGTGGTGGAGGTTAAGAACTGTTTTAAATCCCATACTACCCGCAATCCGAGTTTTACATTAGTAGAATCTTTTCTCAGTATGTTTTTGATGTATCTTGTGATATTGAATTGGTAGTATTTTTTATGTGTGATGGTGTCTTCAGCCATAGTGCCGTTATAGATGGCGGCAACATGGTTCAAGTCGGTGGCAAAACCGTTTTCCAATCGGGTGCTTAGATCTTCTATTCTGTTATCCGGATATTTAAACAAATACAATTGAGGCGGATGCTCATCTTCGGGTACTGAACTCATCTCCGTTTCATCTACATACAATTTTAAGTCGGCTTGGTTAATCAGCCAGTCGTTATTCCTCAAATCATACAGTTCTTGAGAATTAAATAACTCAATTACACCCATGGATGCGGCATCTCCCTTAACATATATTTTATCTTCACCTTGGGTTATGTTGGGGTTGTCAATTTTATTTTGCACGCCGGGATAGAATGTATTTTGATAGGTATTGACAACAATATCTCTGGTTAAAATAATTTTTTCATATTTCTTCTCGGGATAATCATCGGAGGTATCGTCGGGGGTCCCGTTATCATTGGTGGTTTCATATCTATATGCAATCACAAGTTGTACATTGTTTTGCATCATCATAAAAACACCGTCATTGCCAATAGGTTCACACTCAATGTACAAACCACGGAAATGATTGGCAAAATAATCGGGATGGGATAACTCGGGTTGACCCCTGAAATTAAAGATTTTTTGGCGGAAAAAAGTGGTATCCAAAGGTATGACCAAATGAGGAGGAAGCGTATCTTTTACCAATTCTCCTTTATCATCTTCAAAATCAAGGTTGGAAGATAACGGAATAGTATCTACAACATATGATAGATCCGGATAAAATGTATTGTCTTGAAATAATAAATCTTGTTTATATGTGCTGAAATCATAATCCGAATAAAACGTTACTCTTGAACTGAATCCGGAGGAAGGGTCATAAGGGAAAAAATAATAATTTTGGTAGTATACACTTAGCTTGATGGGTAAATTTCCGAAAATGGAATCCACATCATAAACCGGATCATTGTCGGTACTGAGTTCTTCATTTTTCTTGGCAAAGAAAGGAACTCTGATCTGAACATACAAGATGGAATCGGCGTTCATAAAATGATCCGACTCAAAGGCTTGTTGAGGTAATTGAAATCTCACAACAGCATTGGATCTATTCAATCCGTATGCGTCTTGTTTGTAAATACCCAGATTGAGTAAAGGTTGATTTTGGGAAAAAACTTTATTTATTTTTTCACTGTAAATTTTGATATTTTGAACCGTGTAGGTTTCAAAACGATAGTTACTGTCTTTAATCATGTCAAAACCGGTTTCGGTAAATTCTTTTTTACAGGAAACCAACAATATCATTCCTGCTAATAGTATCAATACTTTCTTCATGCAAATAATTTTGGTTTAAGTTTGAAATTGTTCTAAAATGTCCTTGAAAATTTTCGGGTTGTTTTCAAGGAGTTCTAACGTAATTTTTCCTTTTTTATTGGGATAGGATTCAAAAATTTCTTGTAGAAATGGTTCGGGATTTTCTTCTCCAATCAATAATATATCTGCCAGTTCTGAAGCACCTTTGATTAAATTTTCTTCTGTTGAAGGCAGGAATTTTTTATACATGTCCGGATCCAATTCGTCAAATTTAAATTTACTTTCCAAATCTCCCGGCAGTTCACCTTCAAAATGAACATCGTTCACCAAAACATGCATCATTTGTGTATGCGCAAGTAGCGGATTATCTTTATAATAAGTTTTCAAATAAAGCGGAAGTAAAGAAGTAAACCAACCCATATGAATCACATAATCAGCATTCCAATTCAATTTATTGGCGGTTTCCACCACACCTTTGGTGAAAAAAACCATAAAGTCCGAAATATCTTCTCGAAGTGATCCGTCTTCTTTTTTTAAAAATAATTTTTGATTGAAATTTTCCATGCTGTCTATAAAATAGACTTGCATTCTTTCTTTTGGAATGGAGGCCACTTTTATGATCAAAGGGATGTCTTCATCATCCACCACAATATTTTTCCCGGATAGGCGGATAACCTCATGTAGTTGTAATCTTCTTTCATTGATCACTCCGAATCTAGGCATAAAAATACGAACTTCACCTCCGGTGGAGCGTATGGATTTAGCAAGTTTAAATGCGAGTTCGGTATAAGAAGGTTCTGTCAAATACGGGGTGACACCTGTGGATACAATAAGAAAACGTTTATCTTTCATGCAAAACCTTCTGTAAAACGGATAAACAAAGTTACGGAATTTTCAATTAAATAACAATGTAATCAAATATATGGCTCCTTATTTATTTCCTTGAATTAATTATTCTACGGTTACGGACTTGGCTAAATTTCTCGGTTTGTCCACATCACGTCCAAGCATCACTGCAATATGATATGCCAGAAGTTGCAAAGGTATGGTAGCCAGTAAAGGCGTTAACATTTCATCACTTTCGGGGATTTCAATCACGTGGTCTGCCAAACCGGCCACTTGTTGATCTCCCTCGGTGACAATGGCAATGATTTTTCCATCCCGGGCTTTGATTTCCATGATGTTGGAAACAATTTTATCATAGTTCCCCTTTTTTGTGGCTATAACAACAACGGGCATGTTTTCATCAATCAATGCAATGGGACCGTGTTTCATTTCGGCGGCCGGATAACCTTCGGCATGAATATATGAGATTTCTTTGAGCTTCAAAGCGCCTTCCAGTGCAACGGGAAAATTGATGCCACGTCCGAGATAGAGGAAATTTTTAGCGTTTTTATACTCTCTTGCCACTTGTTGGATGATGAGGTCTTTTTGAAGTACTTGTTCTATCTTGTCAGGTACATTTTCCAATTCTTGTAACAGGTTTTCATATCGCTCTTGCGGAATAGTTCCTTTCAGATATCCCAAGCGTAGGGCCATCAAAGTCAATACGGTCACTTGTGCCGTGAAAGCTTTGGTGGATGCTACACCGATTTCCGGACCGGCATGTGTATATACACCGGCGTGTGTTTCACGGGCAATAGATGAACCTACGACATTACAAATGCCCAACAAAAGCGCTCCTTTTTCTTTGGCTAAACGCAATGCCGCCAACGTGTCGGCTGTTTCTCCCGATTGGGATATCCCGATAACCACATCCCGTGGTTTGATAATAGGATTTCTATATCTGAACTCCGAGCCGTATTCGGTTTCTACCGGAATGCGTGCCAATTCTTCAAAAAGATATTCTCCCACCAATCCGGCATGCCATGAGGTTCCGCAGCCCACCATGATAATCCGGTCGGATTCAAGAATGTGATTTTCATAGGATTCTATTCCCCCGAGTTTTATCTGTTTTTTTTCTGCATTGATTCGTCCACGCATACTGTCATAAACCGAGCGGGGTTGTTCATAAATTTCCTTCAACATAAAATGTTCAAAACCCTCTTTTTCCAGTTGTTCTATGGTCAAGTCCAACTCTGTCAAGGAAGGCGTAACCAATTTATTATCCAAAGTTTTGACCATCATTTCTTTGCCGGGTTCAAGCAAAGCCAGTTCGTCTTCATCCAAATAATAAACCGTTTTGGTATGAGAAACAATGGGTGCCGCATCGGAGGCAATAATATAATCGCCGTCTTTCCCGATACCTACTACCAAGGGGCTCCCTTTACGGGCTACCACCATTTGTCCCGGAAAATTTTTATCCATCACCACAATGGCATAAGCGCCCACCACTCTTTTTAATGCCAATTGCACGGATTCAAACAGATTTTTACCGCTTTCTTTTTTAACATCTTCTATAAAATTGACCAAGACTTCCGTATCGGTTTCGCTTTTGAAATGATATCCTTTTTGTATAAGGGCTTCCTTGAGGATGGAATAATTTTCAATAATACCATTATGCACTAATACCAAATCACCCGAACCCGAAACATGCGGGTGGGCATTGATTGTATTCGGTGCGCCGTGGGTTGCCCAGCGTGTGTGTGCGATTCCGGCAACAGCATCCCATTCTTTATTTTCAATCAATTTCTCCAAATCTGCAACCTTGCCTTTGGTTTTGAAAACTTTGATTTCTCCGGATTTATTCATCAAAGCCAATCCTGCACTGTCATAACCTCTGTATTCCAGTCTTTTCAACCCGTCTATTAAAATAGGGATAGGATTTTCGGTTCCTGTATATCCAACGATTCCACACATAATGTTTATTTATTTTCCACTAATTTATATAACTTATCACTCGGACGTATTTTTGTATCGATTTTTACCGATAACAAATCTCCTTTTCGGGCTTTTTCACCCGGATGGTCATTCACATATATTTCTTTCAACTCCATTTCTTTCACACCCGATTCCGGACCGATTATCAGAACTTTATCTCCTACTTTCACGTCAAAAGCTTCTATTTGAAAAACGCCTACCTTGGCTTTGGGATAATAATGTTTTCCACGTCCGATATACATTTTCTTGAACTTGGCTTGATTGCCCGGTTGTGACCATTCGCCCAATTTCTTTCCCAAATAATATCCTCCCCAAAAACCACGGTTATAAACTGTAGACAGACGTTCCACCCATTTCTCCACTTTGTCACGTGAATATTCTCCGGCATTCAATGCATCTATCGCTTCGCGATAAGCCCGGGTTACGGTGGCCACATATTCGGGAGAGCGTGCTCTTCCTTCCAATTTTATAACACTCACACCGGCATCTTTCACTTGGTCCAAAAAATCAATAATCATCAAATCTTTGGGCGACATGATATATTCATTATCAATTTCCAACTCCATGCCGGTTTCCTTGTCAATAACAATATAAGGATGTCGGCAATTTTGTTTGCATGCTCCCCTATTGGCCGAAGAATTGTAGGTATGCAAGCTCAAATGACATTTCCCGGAAACAGCCATGCATAAAGCTCCGTGAGCAAAGACTTCAATTTTTACAAACTCTCCCGACGGACCTTTGATTTGTTGTTTTTGAATTTGATCGGCAATATGTTTAATTTGACGTAAGCTTAATTCCCTACTTAGCACAATAGTGTCGGCAAATTGCGCATAAAATTTCAAGGTTTCAACGTTGGTGATGTTCAACTGGGTGGAAATATGTACTTCCATTCCCATTTCCCTGGCCATAAATAATACGGCTTGATCGGCAACAATAACCGCATCCACTTCTGCTTCTTTGGCGGCTTTCAATAATCTTCTGGCCACTGGAATATCGTGGTCATAAATAATCGTATTGAGCGTAAGATAAGAACGAACACCGCGCTTGCGGGTCATTTCCGTCACTTTGGGCAATTCGTCTATCGTAAAATTGATGCTTGAACGGGCGCGCATATTGAGTTGTTCAACGCCGAAATAAATTGAGTCTGCACCATTATCCAAAGCGGCGACAAGTGATTCAAAATTCCCGGCGGGAGCCATTAATTCCATGAAAATCAATTTTTCGCAAATTTACAAATAAAAACCCGTAGTGATATCGTATAATATCTAAACAATAATAAATAATGCATTTTTTCGTTTTACTATGTAAT
>JALVDN010000116.1 GCA_027008965.1 Flavobacteriales bacterium
CGCCTGAGGGTGTTCGGAACATGGCCATCCGCAAACCACTGCCCCGGCTCCTGTGCTATGATATCGGTGATCCGAAGCGGCTGGGGCGGGTGCACCGCATCGTGCTGGAGTACGCCATGCCGGTCCAATACTCGGTCTATTATCTCCATGCCGATGCCGTGACGGTGGTTCGGCTGTGCCGGGAGCTCGGGGAAGTGATCGATCCGCGCGAAGACGACATCCGCATCTACCCTCTTCCGGAGGGAGCGCGGGCGGAAGTCCTGGGGAGGCAGGGGCTCCCGGAAGGCATCCATCTGACCGGCGTTTCCCTGCCGGATGGCCTTGGCTGCGGCGAGGAGAGGGAGGAATCATGAGACACCTTTGTGGCATTGCAAAAAAACCGGCAACCCCGTTTCCAACCCTTGGATTGGCAAAGGGAATTTGGACGGAGCAGTTGGAAAAACAGACCCGATAGAAAGGGGATTAAGACGCGTGTTTGTATCCGTAATGTACTGCACGAGCATGGTTGGAAAAACAGACCCGATAGAAAGGGGATTAAGACTTATACCAAATTGTATATGGCCCAGACATAAGTTGGAAAAACAGACCCGATAGAAAGGGGATTAAGACGCCAGGCGTAGCCCACGGTCGAAAGAATGAGTGTTGGAAAAACAGACCCGATAGAAAGGGGATTAAGACCAATTGTTCGTTTGTTCTCTCATTTCCATAATGTTGGAAAAACAGACCCGATAGAAAGGGGATTAAGACCCCTTGACGTACTTCATCGCAGCATTCCTCCTGTTGGAAAAACAGACCCGATAGAAAGGGGATTAAGACCTCCTGGCCAGCCCACCGAAATGGTGCGTCTTGGGTTGGAAAAACAGACCCGATAGAAAGGGGATTAAGACGATCAAGTGCATCTGCATAGTCCATAACGCCATTGTTGGAAAAACAGACCCGATAGAAAGGGGATTAAGACTTAACACCAGCATCAAGTTGACCGATTGCTGCTTCGTTGGAAAAACAGACCCGATAGAAAGGGGATTAAGACCCATCACACCCTCCATTCTGGATCAATCACCTCGTTGGAAAAACAGACCCGATAGAAAGGGGATTAAGACCAATGGTGGTCGTTACTTTTGTCACATTGTCGTTGGAAAAACAGACCCGATAGAAAGGGGATTAAGACTTTTTATTTGCATGGTAATCTTTCTTTTTAATTGTTGGAAAAACAGACCCGATAGAAAGGGGATTAAGACCAATGCAGCGATCAACACTCTACTCTCCGGGGTTGGAAAAACAGACCCGATAGAAAGGGGATTAAGACTTGCTCTTCCGTTGTAACTTACCGATTCTCTGTGTTGGAAAAACAGACCCGATAGAAAGGGGATTAAGACTCTTTGCATACATTGTTTCGCCCTCCTGTTGTGTTGGAAAAACAGACCCGATAGAAAGGGGATTAAGACCCGACAATATCGCTAAGGTGCTGAAACCATTTTTGTTGGAAAAACAGACCCGATAGAAAGGGGATTAAGACGGCTTAATAGCCGTCTTTTTAATCAGAGGAACCGTTGGAAAAACAGACCCGATAGAAAGGGGATTAAGACTAATGTGACATGGATCATTTCTCCTTAGTTAGGGTTGGAAAAACAGACCCGATAGAAAGGGGATTAAGACAATTTTTGTCTAACATTTTAATCGCCTCTGTGTTGGAAAAACAGACCCGATAGAAAGGGGATTAAGACTGTTTTAATCCACGCTATTTAGCGATAAATGGTGTTGGAAAAACAGACCCGATAGAAAGGGGATTAAGACCAAGCGGATGCTGGGGCTTGCCACTGCTTGGGCGTTGGAAAAACAGACCCGATAGAAAGGGGATTAAGACCATGGCAAAAAACATAGTTTTCTCTCCTATTATATGTTGGAAAAACAGACCCGATAGAAAGGGGATTAAGACCAGCATCGACATATCAGCATCAACCCATCCAGCTGTTGGAAAAACAGACCCGATAGAAAGGGGATTAAGACCCTCTACCATCTTAATGATGTCGGGAAGAATGGGTTGGAAAAACAGACCCGATAGAAAGGGGATTAAGACCCAAAAGACGCAACCATTCCATCGTTGAACGTTGGAAAAACAGACCCGATAGAAAGGGGATTAAGACGCCTTCAGCATCTCGCTTGGGTCCTTCATCGGTGTTGGAAAAACAGACCCGATAGAAAGGGGATTAAGACGCCGCCGGAATTGTAATAGTCGCTCAATTCATCCGTTGGAAAAACAGACCCGATAGAAAGGGGATTAAGACCTCGCGGCGATCACGAACTTGATAGCGTTATTGTTGGAAAAACAGACCCGATAGAAAGGGGATTAAGACCGTCGCGAAGCGAGACGGTGAAGGTCTCGCCGATGTTGGAAAAACAGACCCGATAGAAAGGGGATTAAGACGAGCGACTCCCTGTCGATCTTGTCGAGCAGGCCGTTGGAAAAACAGACCCGATAGAAAGGGGATTAAGACATGTATATTATCGGATAGTTGTTCTGAAAATTCGTTGGAAAAACAGACCCGATAGAAAGGGGATTAAGACAGGAAGTATTGTTTTAACCTTCTTGTCCTGATGTTGGAAAAACAGACCCGATAGAAAGGGGATTAAGACTAAGGCCCTCTAGGATATTCTCAACTATTTTATGGTTGGAAAAACAGACCCGATAGAAAGGGGATTAAGACCACATTCAAGTATTCATTTGTGATGGTGTTGGTTGGAAAAACAGACCCGATAGAAAGGGGATTAAGACGGTCACTTCATCACAAAATTCAACGAGTCGAATGTTGGAAAAACAGACCCGATAGAAAGGGGATTAAGACCCAAAACCAACACCTTATATTCACCACAAACGGTTGGAAAAACAGACCCGATAGAAAGGGGATTAAGACTCTTTGTGGTTGAACATGAAGCATGTCGTAAGTTGGAAAAACAGACCCGATAGAAAGGGGATTAAGACTTCCCGGCTGGAGTAGTTTCCAGCCGGGATTTTGTTGGAAAAACAGACCCGATAGAAAGGGGATTAAGACGCAGAAAATCCAGCTATTCAAATAAGGTTACAAGTTGGAAAAACAGACCCGATAGAAAGGGGATTAAGACCACGTGCTGAAATAGATTCTGCCTTGTCTGCCGTTGGAAAAACAGACCCGATAGAAAGGGGATTAAGACCTGAATTTCTTTCCAAGCCAAAGCAAAAGCTCGCGTTGGAAAAACAGACCCGATAGAAAGGGGATTAAGACTAATTCCGAGCAGATAGCAGCAGCGAGGCCAGGTTGGAAAAACAGACCCGATAGAAAGGGGATTAAGACAACAAAATCTGTGTTAATTGCAAAGTGGCCTTTGTTGGAAAAACAGACCCGATAGAAAGGGGATTAAGACCAGGCTTACATCACTATTTGCGTTTATGTTTGGTTGGAAAAACAGACCCGATAGAAAGGGGATTAAGACCCCATATTACCGCACGGGTCATAATCGACCCGGACGTTGGAAAAACAGACCCGATAGAAAGGGGATTAAGACTTTTCTTGTGGCCGAAAATTAGGCCAGCACTTTGTTGGAAAAACAGACCCGATAGAAAGGGGATTAAGACCTTGTATTCTTTGCAAACATAAAAAATCCCATTCGTTGGAAAAACAGACCCGATAGAAAGGGGATTAAGACATACGACCACCTTCTATTATGCATTCCACGGCTCGT
>JALVDN010000117.1 GCA_027008965.1 Flavobacteriales bacterium
ATCTTTAACTTATTTGCAAGTTGTTTTGAAACATAACTGTGTGTTTTATCTGCATAAAGTCCGTATTTAGTATGAATTTGCCCATAATGTATAGCTGGAAAACCATAATCTGTTAAATCTTTTTTTTGCATTCCATTTCCTCTAATAATTTTCCCAATCTCCCCCAAAGTCTTCCATTCCACTTCAAATCCGCGTTTATCTGCGTTCATCTGTGGATCAAAGTTGAGCAGTTTATCGCGGTAGTAGGCGTATTGCTTTCGTCTTGCTGTAAGTTCTGTTGTAAGTTCTGTTGTAAGTTCTGTAAAAAGATCTAAGATACGAACAATTTCTTTTTGAACGGCAAGAGGGGGGATGGGGATTTGAAGATTTTTAACGACATTTTTATCAATAGTAGGCACGCCTCCTTCCCTCTTTTGTGATTTTAAGTAGTATTCCTTTGTTTTTAGGTAATAATAAAGAAACTTATCATCTATATTTTCTGGTGTTTCTATAACAAAAGTACCATCTGATGACCAGAAATCAACGTCACTCCAAACAACTTCTCCGATACTGCCAGTATTAATAATCATTGTTTGATTTGCTTTCCTATTATATTTATTATAATAACCTAATGGAATTAAACCACCGTGGAAAACAGGATATTTCCCATTTTCAAATAATTCTTTTTTTGTAAGCCGTTTTCCGCGTAAAATATTACTAACCTCCCCCAACTTTTTCCATTCCACGGGTTGGCCTTTGAGGAGTTTTTCAATGCGTGGTACGGGGTGTTTACCGATGGTTGATTGTTTCATATTAAATTCAGTTTTTATTTAAAAAATCCGATACGAAACCTTCTTTTTCCAAGAAATGTATAACGCCGCGCAAAAGATAACTGTTGGCAAATCTTATGGTATAAATGCGGCCTCCCGGCTTGGTTGGTTGCAATATGTTTTTATCTCTTAATTTTCTTATGGCACGCGATTTTTGCAGAGAAGTTTTTAGTTCAAATTTTTCTAATTCCTCCGCCTTGATAGCCATTTCATCTTTCTTGATGAGGTATTTTAGAATTTCAAACTCTTTTGGAGTAATATTTTCGCTTTCCAGGGCAAATTTTATTGCAGGCAAAAGTATTTTGTTATTTACAAAATCCATTTTTAAAAGGCTGTCGATTTTTTCAATCTCGTTTTTCAGCCCAAGCAAAAAGTATTCGGCCCATTCCAAAACATCGTCATCTTTTAATGAATCCGCTTTTGACAGTTTTTCGTAGTATTGATCCCTGTCGGAATAAAATACCGCCGAAGGGTTAATAATCCGGCCGTTTTGCACCTTAAAACCTAATTTAATAAGTAACGCATAATTTAATAAACGGCTAACTCTTCCGTTTCCGTTGTCAAACGGGTGCATATAATTAAAGCGGTGATGAGCAATGGCCACCATTAATAACTGATACTGTTCGGGGCGGTCTTCATTTATAAACCGAATAAAATTATCAAAATATTCTTGAAGAACGGAAACGTCCGGCGGAACGTGATTTGATTGTGTTATTTTCACATTGTGCTCTCTGAGTTTTCCGGGGGTTTTTGATCCTTCGCCTTTTGGGGGCGGGGTTAAATTTTTTGTTACGATTTTATGTAGTTCGGAAATAAAAGCACGATTTATTTCAGTATCGGGGTTGGTATTTTGCTCAATAAAGTCTATGGCCTGTTCCAGATTGTACAATTCCTGTTGTCTTTCATCTGTTTTTGTTTTTGATTCTATAACTTTCTCAACATATTCGGCAAGGGTTGTTTTGTTTCCTTCTATTCGTGCCGAACCCAAAGTTTCAAGCATTTGAAATATTTCTTTTAATTGAAAAAAAATGTAGGGAGGGATCTCTCCCGTCAATTGCCGGGTTCTTAATTTTTCCAATTCTAAAACTATGGTAGTTAAATGACTGCCAAACTTGGGTTCGGGTATTTTTATGACAGATTTTCTCATATTATTCTTTTTTACTTTCATTTAATACATATCATACTTATCGTTTCAGTTATAAAAACATTTGATTATCAATTATTTGCATAAATACTTTGATTTTGTTACTTATCACATTCTTAAAAGCTTACTTATCATTGTTTTCAATTTCTTCCACAATTTTATCAATCTCCGCGCGTAATTTGTTGATTTTTTCCACGGTTTCTTTTATTTCGGCGTTGAGTTGTTGGATATCGATTTTTTCGCGGGTGTCTTCGGGTTCAATATAGGCGCTCACGGAGAGGTTGTAATCGTTTTCCACAATGGATTCGTAATCCACCATTTTGGCAATGTGTTTCACATCTTTTTTTTCGTCGAACAGTTGCATTATTTTGTTAATATGTTCGTCGAGCAAGATGTTGTTATTCTTTGCATTTTGGTAGAAATCTTCCCCGCTGGCATCGATAAATTGGGTGCGGGTGTCGGTTTTATGTTTGGAAAGCACCAGAATATTTACGGCAATAGTAGTGCCGTAGAACAAGTTGTGCGGCAGGGCGATGATGGTTTCGATATAATTATTGTCAATCAAATATTTACGGATTTTTTGTTCGGCACCGCCGCGGTAGAAAATACCGGGAAAGCTGACGATGGCGGCGCGTCCTTTGGGGGATAAATAATGAAGTGCGTGCAAGATAAAGGCAAAATCGGCTTTGGATTTAGGTGGCAAAACACCAACGGGTGCAAAGCGTTCGTCATTGATGAGGGTGGGGTCGTCTTTACCTATCCATTTGATGGAATACGGTGGATTGGAAACAATGGCATCAAAAGGTTTTTCTTCTTTGAAATAAGGATTTAAGAGCGTATCGCCCAGTTTAATGCTGAATTTGTCGTAATTGATATTGTGTAAAAACATATTCATTCGTGCCAGATTATAAGTGGTATGGTTTATTTCCTGACCGTAGAAACCGTCGCGAATAATATGTTTGTCAAAATGTTCTTTGGCTTGGAGTAATAAGGAGCCGGAACCGCAAGCGGGGTCGTAAATTTTGTTCACGATGTTTTGCTTATGCATGGCCAGTTTGGAAATAAGCTTGGATACACTTTGCGGGGTAAAAAACTCACCGCCCGATTTTCCGGCATTGGCGGCATAGTTGGAAATCAGAAATTCGTAGGCATCGCCGAAAAGGTCTATTTTACTGTTTTCAAAACCACCGAAGTCCAAGCTTGCAATGCCTTTGAGCACTGCGGCCAGCGTTCTGTTTTTCTGCGTTACGGTGGCTCCCAGGCGGTTGCTCGTAGTATCAAAATCAGCAAAAAGGCCTTTTATGTCCTCTTCCGAAGGGAAACCGTTGGCAGAATTTTCAATGGCGGTTAAAATCTCTTTAAGTTCAACATTAAGGTTTTCGTTTTGATCACAATCCTTAACCACATTCTCAAAAAGTTGACTGGGATAGATAAAATAACCCTTGGTGATGATGGCGTCCTTTTTCAATTCAGGTGTAATAACATCATCCGGAAGTTCGGCGTAATTCACATTGGGGTCATCCGCTTCCATATATTTTTTGAAATTTTCACTGATAAAACGATAAAAAAGGGTTCCTAAAACGTATTGTTTAAAATCCCATCCATCCACCGAACCACGTACTTCGTTGGCTATTTGCCAAATACGACGTTGTAATTCCGCGCGCTGTTCTATGCTTGTCATGTTTATAAGTATTTATGTTTGATTATATTTTTTCAAAAGCCATTTTGTAAACCTATTCAAT
>JALVDN010000118.1 GCA_027008965.1 Flavobacteriales bacterium
CATTTCATGAGTTTGAGCGAATTTGCGGGCATATAAAATACGGGATAAAGAAATATCCAAACCTGCAACATAAGAAGGTGTATTGTCTAAGTATTTTAATAATGGAACCAAAGTAGTGGCCTCACCGGTGCCTACTTCCAATAGAGAATTGATGGGAGCTAAATTTTTTAAATACCGGGCCAAATGTTTTGCATATTGATTTAAAAAAGATTTGTTTTGCTCGTAAAACCTTGTATAGGATCCGGCTTGGAAATCATAACTGATTAAAATATCTTCCTTATCATTGAAATTTATGTTTTTTAGTGAACGAAGATATTTGAGGATATTCCCTCCTTGTTTATAAATTTCCTTGATTTTTTTTAAATCGATCATGTGCCAAAAATTCATTGGCAAGATACATAAGATTTGCTAAACGAAACCTATTATTATGGGCAAGGAATAGGTTGTCCTACTAAATTTCCATTATTATCGGGCTTAAACAACCAACAATTACCATTAGGGGAACGCATTATAATTCCGCTTCCTATTTGATCTATATAAATGTTACCATTTGACACTTGTAATCGTTCTTGAGGGTTTGTATTATTAATACCCACATTTCCATTGTATTTTATGCGAAAAGTTTCATGAACGGTGTTTATTCCCATGTATTCGTTTTGAATGGTAAAATCAGCTTTGTTATTTCCCTGCGAAACCGAACTGAGAACAACCGTACATTGCGGATGATTAACTCCATCCCAAGTTCCGTGAGAACGGGAGGAAAGAATCAGCGATACATCACCCGGGGTTTGAATATTATCGTTGATAATGGCTAACCCATCCAAAGAAATGGAATAGGGATGATAGGTTCCGTCTTGCGCTAATACATTAAATGTAGATAATTCGGCTGAAGTATCCAAAGGAAAATCCACCTTACTCTGTGAAGCCACGGCAGTTTTCATGTCGGATTGTACAATACCCGTATTTTTACTCATCAGTGCATAAGGAGTGCTGGATAATACCGTTTCTCCCATAAATCTGTAATTTGTCCCTCCGTTATCATCAATTTCAACACGAACAATAGCCGGCCCTTTTCCCCAATTAATTTCTTCAAAACTACCGGAAACTACCGAACCTGTCCCTATTTTGACAGAGAACAAACCGAATTGATTGGTGATGATTTGATGCGTTTCAGTATAGGCATCCACATAAGATGATCCCGTGTATTCTTTTACTGTTATACGCACACTGACAAGATGGTTTCTTATAGGAAAACCTTGTATATCCCGAATAATTCCCTGGTAGTTGATAGTTTGAGGTACTTGAGCAAAAATTCCTATACTGAAAAGGATGATTAATGTAAATAGTATTTTTTTCATTGTTTGATGAATTTTTTTACAATTGTTTCTTCATTGTTCTTAATAAGAATAAAGTAGACTCCGGGAATAAGATCTGAAACATCGAATTCAAAAATGTAGTTTAATTCTACATCAAAATATTCACGTATCAAACGGCTATTCAAATCCATAATACGAATATCAGCTGTTATTTTGGAATCGGTATATATGTTTATAAAATTAGAAGCAGGATTAGGTTTGAATCCGAATTTAATATTTCCAAGTGTCAGAAAAGGAATGGGAAGAGCAGGCTGAATAAAACCTTGTGTTATAATGTTATTGTTATTACCAATCGTGGTTACCAAAGATTCTCCTATGTTATATTCCAACCGTACAAAAGCATGAAAAGAATTATTTGTATACCCTCCGGCACCAAAAACTTGACGTGAAATATTTTGTCCACGTAAACCGAGGCTTGCCACTGACAAAATGAGTAATAAATAAACTTTAAATCGCATTCTTACAAAATTTCATTGCAATTTATAAAATTTTAAAATACATTTTTTATCAAAATTTAAATGATATACCCCTGCTATCCCTAAAAAATATTCCTTAAATTCGTGCTGTGATAAAATTGGAAAACATACGTGATTTCGGGCTATTAAACGCTCAAACCCTGATTACTTTGGCACGCATTCCGTTAATGTGTCGCCCTGTTCATCTTCCATCCATATCTTCCGGAAAAGAACTATTGATCTTGGGGAATGGACCTTCACTCAAACCCTTTTTGGAAAAACATCCCGATTTTTGGAGAATAAAAGATCTTTTGGTCGTAAATCATTTTGCTGAAACCGATTTTTTTACGCAAGTAAAACCTTCACTGTATGTAGTTTCGGCTCCTGAATATTGGCTAAAAGACGTGGAACTGGATTTTGTAGAAAAACGACAACGAATATTTAATGCTTTAACAGAAAAAACCAATTGGCCTTTACATTTTTTTATTCCGGTACATGCCAAACGGAATTTATGGTGGAAAAAACTTTTGGACACCAATCCTAATATTCACATCCATTTTTATAACACCATGCCTGTGGAAGGTTTTTGGTCCTTCCGCACCCTTTTAATGAACATGCAATGTGGCATGCCACGCCCACATAATGTCATCGTTCCTGCATTGATGAATGCCATTTGGTCCGGGTGGAAAAAAATATATCTGATTGGCACGGAACACAACTGGCTCAAAGATGTAAGCATCGACAATGAAAACCGGGTTTATTTAACATTAAGATATTTCTACAATGACCAAAAAGCCCGGCCTACAGTGATCAAACACCTGGGTAAAGGACAGCGTAAATTACATGAGATTTTGGAAAAATTTTATTGGTCTTTCAAAGCCTATCACGACATCCAAAAATGGGCACAAAAAAAAGGCGTGAAAATATACAATATCACGCCCGGTTCATGGATTGATGCCTTCGAACGCAAAGAAATTTAATATTCGCCATCGGCTTGTTTGCCTTCCACAATTTTTTTGGCGGATGATGTGCCAATACGTTTCACGCCCATTTCAATCATTTTCAATGCATCCTCATAATTGCGGATTCCTCCCGCCGCCTTCACGGGCAAAGGGCCGGCATTTTCCAACATGATGCGGATATTGTGTTCGGTGGCCCCATTGGGACTTCCGTCCGGTGTTTTATAAAAACCCGTGGATGATTTAACAAAAACTTTATCCGCCGCCGAAGGACCCAAAGTTTGTAAAACCACATTCCTAATCAACGAAGTCAATCCAGCAATCTGTTCATCTGTCAATGCGGCGGCCTCAATAATCCATTTCACTACCTTGTTGTTTTTCAAGCCCAACAAACTTCCTTCAAACACTTCTTTCTTCACCAAATCTAAATCACCCTTTTTATAGGCTTCATAATTCACCACAAAATCCAATTCATCCACACCATCGGCAATAGCCTTGCGCGCTTCGGCCAATTTTTCTTCCCAACTGTAAGTCCCTTCCGGAAAACCTATCACTGTCCCCACCTTCACATCCGCACCTGCTTGGTCTATCATTTCTCGTGCCATTTTCACATATTCCGGCCTGATCATCACCAAATAAAATCCCTCATCTATGGCTTCTTGAATGGTTTGTTTCACCTTTTCCTTGTTTTCTTCCGTGGAAATACCGGCTTGTTCCGCCGTTTTCAAATACGTACTGTCCAAATATCGTCTGATGTCCATGTGTTTATTTTTTATTTGTTCAAAGATAGGGAGAATCAAGCAGTTTAAACAATTCCTCCGGAGCCCTCATCCGGCAGCATAACAACATTTTTATTTTGAATTTTTTTCAGGGCGCCTAATGGCGTGCTCCGTTTAAATCTTT
>JALVDN010000119.1 GCA_027008965.1 Flavobacteriales bacterium
ACTTGGTGTTTTACTGGCTAAAAAATTAAACACTTCCATTATCAATGCCGACTCCCGTCAGATTTATAAAGAAATGAAAATCGGCACAGCCGTCCCCACGGAAGAAGAAAAACAAGGAATTCCACATTATTTGTTCCAACATAAAAGCATTCAAGACCTTTATACGGTAAAAGACTTTGAAACCGAAGCCCTTTCGGTTTTGGAAAATTTATTTAAGCAAAATCCCTATGCCATTGCAGTAGGTGGAACCGGACTCTATTTCAATGCCCTGAATTACGGACTGGATGAAATTCCGTCTGTCCCTCCTGAAATTCGAAGAGAAATCTTGAAAATTTACGAACAAAAAGGACTTGCATGGCTACAAGAACAAGTATCACGTTTTGACCCGTTGTTTTACCAAACAGCCGATATTCATAATCCACGCAGACTGATCAGGGCATTGGAAGTGATTCGCTACACCGGCCAACCTTTCTCCGCCTTTCGAAAAGGAGAGCGGAAAAAAAGACCTTTCATGAGTATATGGTTCGGCCTGATATCAGAGCGGGAACTTTTGTATGAAAAAATCAACCGAAGAGTAGACCGGATGATGGCCGAAGGCTTGGAAGAAGAAGCTAGGAAATTATATCCATTTAAAGAATTACCCGCTTTAAAAACCGTAGGCTATCGTGAACTTTTTGAATATTTTGAAGGCCAAACAACGCGCGAAAAAGCCGTGGAAGAAATCAAAAAAAACACCCGTAGATATGCCAAACGGCAAATAACATGGTTCAAAAAAAACAAGGAAATTCATTGGTTGAATGCCGATAAAGAACCCGAAACCTTAGTAAAAGAAATTGTTTCAATGATAAAACAACATCAAGTTGAGTAAACGTATTCTTGCAGGCATATTGAATTGGGGACTGGGTCATGCGGCCCGGAGCATTCCGGTGATTGATGCCCTGTTAAAAGAAAATTTTGAGGTCATTATTGCATCCGACGGGATGGCCGGAAAATTTCTCAGAAAAAAATATCCGTTTCTCACCTATCTTGAAGCACCCGCACTCCACATCAAGTATGCCCGGAAAAGAAAATGGATGCCGGTTCAACTAAGTATACAAATTCCTAGGCTTTTAAATCATTACAAACATGATTTGGAATGGACTCGAAAAACGGTAAAAAAATACGGCATCACCGGTATTTTTTCAGATAACCGGCCAGGCATTTGGCATCCGGATGTGCCGAGTATATATTTCACGCATCAATTAAGAGTTTTGTCGGGAATTTTTACCCCCTTTTCTTCTTTTGGGCATCAAAAAACCTTTGAAAAATTCACCGAAATATGGGTGCCCGACGTAGAAAATGAACCATCACTCTCGGGCCTGTTGGGACATGCAAATTTTAACACAAAATTATCATCCAAAATAAAATATACCGGGCCGGTTTCACGTTTCAGTTATGTGAAAACAAACAAAGATATTCCCTTGACATTCCTGCTTTCGGGCCCTGAACCGCAAAGAACCCTATTGGAAAGTATGATTTTCAAGAACCGGAAAAATTTTCCGCCCGGAACAACCCTCATCCGAGGCACCTTTTCGCCCTCACCTTTTTCCTTTCCTTCAAAATGGAAAATTATAAACATGGCTTTTGATGATGAACTCAACGATATTCTGTTGAGAAGCCAAATAGTCATAAGCCGGAGTGGCTACACTTCAGTTATGGATTTGATACATACCCGCACAAATGCCCTTTTGATTCCCACCCCGGGACAACCCGAACAAGAATATTTGGCCAAACACCTGTCCAATCACGGATGGTTTCATTCAATCAAACAAGAAAGGTTTTCCAATGTCCGGAATTTTTCATTTTTGAAACAATCGTCATGGCCCGTTTTTAATTCTCATTTTAACTTTAAAATCCTAAAACCATGAGCATGACTCCTACCCGGTTTCTCAATTTAAAAAACAGCCTTCGTGATGAACTCATTAGGGATTTCGGGGTTCAATTCAATATCATAAGCATGACACCCGTATATGGTGGAGACATCAATCAAAGCTATAAACTCGAAACCACCGAAGGCGATTTTTTTATCAAAATGAACGATGCGGATGTATATCCCGGCCTGTTTGAAAAAGAAGCCAACGGATTGAAAGCCATCCAAAAAACCGGTACCATACGGGTCCCGGAAGTAATACGCCACGGTCAAATGGAAGACACCGCCTTTTTGCTCTTGGAATTCATTAATGAAGGCAACAAAAAACCCGGATTTTGGGAAACTTTCGGACATCAATTGGCCGAAATGCATAGACATACCAACACTTTCTACGGCTGGGAAGAAGACAACTACATCGGTTCGCTCATCCAATTCAACACGCCCGACGAGTCATGGATCAATTTCTACATAGAACAACGCCTGAAACCGCAAATCAAAATGGCGGCCAACAATGGATTATTTAACTTGGACACATTGGAACGCTTTGAGTTACTATTTGATCGCCTGTATGAAATTCTTCCCGATGAATTTCCGCATCTACTTCACGGCGATATGTGGAACGGCAATTTCCTGGTCAATCAACAAGGCAATCCGGTTTTGATTGACCCTGCAGTTTACTACGGCAATCGCGAAGTGGATTTGGCCATGACCAAACTTTTCGGCGGATTTGACGACTGGTTTTATCAAGCCTACCACGAAGCATTTCCCTTGATTCCCGGATGGGAAGAAAGAATCCCGGTTTATCAACTCTATCCGCTTTTGGTACACGTCAATTTATTCGGCGCAAGTTATGTTCCATCGGTCATAAATATTCTGGATAGATTTGTTTAATCCCGGAAATTTTTTCTTTTTTTGGGGCGCCATTCGGCGTGCTCCGTTTAAATCTTTTTCGCCCCGAACGGTTTTTGGCAAATCACGGCTGCGGGGTCTCCTCGTCGTGGCTCGGAGCCTCCTCGTCGTGGCCAAAAATCCGGCGGGTCTTCAAAAGGATAACACTGCGCCCGCCGGCGCTTGAGATTCCTCGTCGCTCCGGCATGCGCCGGAACTCGCTCGGAATGACAGTGCGGTACTGATTTTATTGTAGAAGAGCGTGTCATTTCGTGGGAGCGAGCCGCAGGCGAGCGACGAGAAATCTTAAAAAAATTTGATAAAAAAATGAGATTCCTCGTCGTTCCGGCATGCGCCGGAACTCTGTCGGAATGACACACTACTTCAATGTTTGCAGTAGGAGAATGAAAATCTAAAATCAGCGTTCGAATGTTCGGTGTTCTTTATTCTAGGGCGGCTTGCCGCCTGAGCTCAAGCGCCAGGGATGGGAGCGATATGAGGTGAAGGGGAAGCCCGGGCGGTGCTTCAAACATAAAATATACAACCAAGTTTTGTTCTTTTTGCCGATAACGTCATTGACAATCCTTGCCATAGCTTCTGCTATGCCTACGGATGGTCGGCTTTGTTCTCGACAAAAATAACTACAACGTTATTCTACATTTTATACTTGAAGCACCGCCTTGTTTTTGTGCTTGCGAGGAGGCTTGGAGCGGAAGGGACAAGACCCCGCAGCAAGCGATACAAAAACCGGCTTGCCCGAGCCGAATTCACGCGGACAGCCCGGCCGGCGCCGCATGCGTGCCGGCAGGCGGGAGGGCGCTCCGTCGTCCCGAAGCGCCTGCCGGTGTGCCGAAGGCACCACGAATGCGTGCGGCGGGGCGCCCTGAAAC
>JALVDN010000120.1 GCA_027008965.1 Flavobacteriales bacterium
CACTATTCTTTTTCATAATCAAACACAAAGGTAAAATTTTTTTGGGGAGTATTATCCTAGCTTTTACATAACATATGATGGATATCTAAATGAATATCTAATATACAGAATATCCCAGTTTTTTTTCTAGCTCCATCGCTTCATAATTGTAATTCTTTTAAAATTTACAAATGTTCATTTTATAATTTTTATCCGTATTACTTTTTCGGAATTTTTTATTGAATGTTATTCAACTTTGTTAAAATATTATAATTTGAATTGCTTTGGTACATTATTTGTTTAGCATTATTTAAAAATGATTGTGCCATGAAAAAAATTACTTTATTACTTGCCGGATTAATATTCATACTCAACGGAAATGTTTCGGCTCAAAATCCCCTGCATTCTAATTATGTTCTGAAAGGGGAAAAACAACTATTCCGGGGAAAATTGCCCCGAGTTTTCAAATTTTATGGTTTGAACTGGTCATTTTTGGATCGTAAACTCAAGGATTTGCCGGATTATAAAAGTTCAACTTCATCGGGTGTTTTCTTAGAATTACCTTATAATATTCAGGGAAAAACAGATGTTTTTGAGATGTATACTTATCAAGTGATGGATGAAGAGTTACAATCCAAATATAAGGAAATCAAAACGTTTTTAGGAAAAAGTAAAAACGGGCGAACTTTATATCTTGTTAAAACACCGGAAATGGTTTCAATGGTCATTTTGAATCCTACTTCATCCACATTTCAAATTCAACCCTATAATGAAAATACATGGATTGCATTTTCAACTGAAGATGATTGGTTTGAGGGAGATTATTTTTGTGGTTTTGATGAAGCTCAACAAAATTTTGAAAAATCTGCAAGGATTATGTCTTCACTGCCGCAAAGCGATGGTATATTGAGAGAATATAGAATGGCCGTTGCGGCCACCGCTTTTTACAGTAATTATCACTTATCAAGACATGGCATCCCCGACAGTGCTCCCGATGCCACCAAGAAAAGTGTGGTTTTATCCGAAATTATACGTGCTTTGGTAAGACTAAACAGTGTATTTGAAAGAGATTTATCTGTACATTTCAATTTGGTAGCCAACAACGACCGACTAATTTTCCTTGATACTGCAACCGATCCTCAAAAAAACCACAACCTTCGCCCAAGTCAAGTAATTGATTCCATAATAGGATCCGTAAATTATGATTTAGGTCATACATGGGATACTATCCGTAGAGGATATGGAGGGCTCGCCTCTAGACCTGTATGTTCTCCCGGAATTGCTAGTTGCTTAGGAGATGCAGTAGAAAGAGATAGGTTTATAATCAAAGTAGTTGCTCATGAAACCGGTCATAATTTTGGGGCTATGCATACATTCAGTTATAATTGCGGGTATTATACCAATAGCGTTGAGGCGGGTGCAGGCGCAACCATTATGTCTTACGTAGGAGGTTGCCGTCACATTCCTAATGCTAATTATAAGAAGAATGCCTATGACAGATTTAATTTCAGGAGTATTAAAGAAATGTATAATGCTTCTTTGAACAACTCATCTGATTGTAGTACACGTACTCCAATATCACATTCTACTCCAAGTATTACTTCCATACCTGATAAGTACATTCCAAAACTAACGCCTTTCAGATTACCAGCATTCGGTTCGGATCCGGACGGAGATGTTTTGACCTATGTTTGGGATGAAGAAGACAGTGCTCCTTATTGGCTTGATTCGATTTCTTCTTTGAACCGAGAAGGCCCACTCTTCAGAACTTTTGATGCAACCCGGTCACATTACAGGTATTTTCCTAATATAGATTCCTTGGTTTTGGCCAATAAAACATCCACCAAATGGGAAAAATTACCTGCCGTGGAACGTGATATTCATTTCAATGTTACGGTGAAAGACAATCATCCCGGCGAAGGCCAATTTGCCAACGAAGAAGTAATATTACATGTAGATACAACTGCAGGACCGTTTCGTATAACTAATATTTTGACTGATGAAACTTGGTATCCGGGAGATTCACGGACTATTACTTGGGATGTGGCCAATACGGACAATGCACTTGTAAACTGTCAGTATGTGGATATATATTTTTCTGCCGATGGAGGTTATCATTTAACCAATCTTCTGGCAGACCATGTACCGAACACAGGATCCTACACAATAACCGTCCCCGCGATTTCCACTCCTAAAGGTAAAATTTTCGTGCTTGCCGAAAATAATTATTTCCTCGCCGTATCAAGAGGAAATATCAAAGTAGGTGATCATATGACAACATGTGGATTGGATTATATTTCTTCTCCTTCTGCAAATATCCCTGACGACGATTTGTTTGGTTTAACCGATACCATCGATGTCCCTGATAATTTCATCATTGAAGATTTAAACGTAACCGTAGATATTACTCATCCTAACGTGGGAGAACTCAATATTTGGCTTATCTCACCCGAAGGGATATCATCATTGATGTATTTTGGTAATTGCCATAATAATCGTCTGCAAATGACATTTGACGAGGAAACATCAAATTATTTAAGATGTATGGCTGGAGATACTGTTACGTCCCTAAATCCTTTCAATGAACGTTTGACTAAATTCTACCAACATCCATCTGCGGGTAAATGGGTGTTAAAAATAAGAGATACTATTCCGAATCAAACAGGGATACTAAATTCTTGGACCTTAAGTTTCTGTTCAAAGGGAAATGTTGTAAAAGTTTCCAACGAAACATTTAAGAATGTGAAAGTTTATCCCAATCCCAATTCAGGTGAATTTATGGTTGAATTTCCTATTGAAGGTATTGACGAAAAAGTTAAATTACGTTTATTTGACTTAACGGGAAGAGTGGTGTTAGAACAAGTTTTCATGCCTGAGGAGTCTTTTATACGCAAGAAAGTGAAATTTGAAGGAGGTAAAGGAAATTATGTGTTGCAAATTTTATCGGGCAGAAAATCTTTCCATACGATAATTCAAAAATTCTAAAAGATGGGCTAAATTTGATTATCACGCGCCGGCGGGCGAAGTGTTATCCTTGCAAAGGCGAAGCCGAGCGGATGTTTGGCCGAGGAGGCTCGCCGGCGAATGCCGGGAGACCCCGCAGGCCAATATTACATCCGCAGGCTGAGCCGAGCAAGATTTAAACGGAGCACGCCAAATGGCGCCCAAGAAAAAAATTAAAATGAAAAACAAATTAATTCGGATGTAAGTCTAAACCTATCAAGTATTTATATGCTACGGCTGACACCATAGCCAATCCAAAGCTCAACAAGGTTCCGATTAAAATATATTCGGTGCGTTCACGGTCTTTGGTGTTGGATAAATCCCCGAAGCGGAAAACGGATTTGGCGGCCAATAAAAAACCGATGCCTTCCCAATAATTGAGAAGTATGAAGAAAAATACAAATAAGCGTTCCAGCATGCCGATGTATTTTCCGGCCCGGTTTGAAGAGTCATTTTCTTTTCTCCAAGGAGAAATAAGTAATTTGATGAATGTTGACGAAACAAAGGTGATAAACAACAGAAAGGTTAGTAAAAGCAAATTTTTAGTAGAAAACCATAAAGAAATATCTATCTCAAAGGGGTGGTAATAGTAAACCACGCCTGCAATCACGAGTAAATGCAAAATTTGATCGGCAAAAAACAGGAGTCGGGAATCGATTTTTCCTTCCATAGATGATTTTGTGAGGTCTATTATATAATGAGAAATTATGATGGAAACCAAGCCCAACCAATAAGAAAAATCAAACTGCAAAACCAACAATAACAACCCCGAATGAACCAAAATATGTGCATATAAATAGGGCGATTTGAATTTTTTCTTATTTCTGTTTTCAATCCACTTGGAAGGTTGAAACAGAAAATCACCTGCCAAATGGGCAAGGATCAGTTTGATGAACAATCCGGACATTTTTCCATGATTTTTTGTTGGTAATATTCAATCATTTTTTTTATTTCATAAAATCCTCCTCTTTTCAGGGCGGCACTGATGTTGCTTTGTTTTTTTCCGAGCAAGGATGTCAATTCTTTCTGGCTTATTCCTTCGTTTTCAAGTGCGGTTTTGATGATCAAACTTGTGGAAGGACGCCATCTGTTCATGGTTAAGCTTGCCAAGTCAAACATTAAATTCATGGTTTCATCAAAATCCTGCCAAGGCGTGCGGATTAGCAGGGTTTTCTTTTTCATTTTTTCAAAAGTTTCTCCTGAAAAAACGAAAGCACTACCCGACGATTCGGTTACTTTTCCGGCATGGTAGGTTTTCTCCCCCACTCCTATGGCCATTCTGACATCCAAGTTTTTAAACTGCTTGATGGAGGCTTTGATCAAAATGGCAACTTTCAGTGCCTCAAGAGGTAATGTTTCAAGCTGAAAACTGTCGCCTCTAAAAATTTCCCACTTTTCGGGTTCAGGCCCATACCGGCTCAAAACTTTTTTCAATTCGGGCATCCAAAGTTCAGGAGACACTTTTTGGGAATGAATGATATCACCCGTTATGACAGCTATCACGTTTTTCTTTTTTACAAATATATGCGTTTTTGCATATAATTCAAAATATATGCGTTTTTGCATATAATGAGTGATATATGATTGTTATGGCTTTTTCCGTTTAATCCTCTATGGAATTTTTAAAGTAAAAATTTGCGAAAGTTACCAAAATTTGGTACTTTTCACAAAAAAATACTATCCGTGAATGCCAAAGAATACATCAAACAACTACAAACATACGAAGAATATGCTTTTAGCTGGAGTGAGATTATTAATCATGCCGATAAAAGTCCTTTTACCTTAAAAAAGGAGTTGGCAAATTTGATAGCCAAAAAAGAAATTATTAATCTACGCAAAGGATTTTATGTTATCATTCCCCCTAAATACGCCATACGAAACTACCTACCTATTCAACTCTATATAAATAAACTTTTTTCATTTCTGAACAAACCATATTATATAGGTTTGTATTCTGCCGCTAAATTTTATGGTGCCGCACATCAGCAAATTCAAGCAGATTATATAATAACCAAACCACCTGCATTAGCTAATATCAAAAAAGAAAATTTTAATATTAAGTTTTTTACTACCACCCATTGGCCTTCGAAAAACATCAGAAAGCTAAAATCGGATGCCGGTATGTTTAATATTTCAAGTCCTGCTTTAACCATTGCAGACATGATTCATTATCAAACCAAGTTAGGAGGCATTAACAGGGTCTTTACAATTATTGAAGAATTAGTTCATGAACTAAAACCTGATGATATCCGGGATTTACTTTCATGGTACCCTTATTTAAGCACTTTGCAACGTCTCGGCTTCCTGCTTGAAAAATTAAACATGGGATATGACTTACTTAAACCTTTAAAAAACCATTTAAGTCGAAAAAATTATTACTTTGTTCCGCTCAATCCCGGAAAAGAACTTAAACCTGGTAAAGCAAAAAATTTTTGGAAAGTTAATGAGAATGTAAAACCCGAAAGTGATTTATGATTAACAAACCCATCATTACTCGTTGGCAAAAAAATTCACCTTGGAAAGAATTTTATCAAATTGAACAGGATTTGGTTATCAGTCGTATTTTAATAGAAATTTTCTCAGATGATTTCTTACGAGAATTTCTTGCTTTTCGTGGAGGGACTGCTTTACATAAATTATATCTACATCCTGCTCCAAGATACTCGGAGGATATAGACTTGGTTCAAATAAAGCCCGGGCCTGTTGGTTCAATCATGAAACGTTTGGATGAAATCATTAATTTTTTTGAAATCCCACGAAGCACACAAATCAAAGGGCATAGTGCCAAATTATATTACCGTTTTTATTCGGAATATGAACATATCCCTTTGCGTTTAAAAATAGAAATCAACTTACAAGAACATTTCAAAGTGTTGAACTGGGTTTTTATTCCTTTTTCAGTGGAAACCGAATGGTTTTCAGGGCAAGCATTCATAAGAACATATAACATTAATGAACTCCTGGCAACCAAGCTCAGAGCTTTATATCAACGAAGCAAAGGTAGAGATTTATTCGATTTGGATTATGCCCGACGACATATAAATATAAACACTGATGATATTTTAAAATGTTACTTTGAATATATGCTTCATAGCAATAAATCAAAAATTCCCGGAAAAACAGTTTTCTTGAAAAATATTGAGAAAAAAATAAATGACCCTCTTTTTATCGGAGATTTGGAAGGTCTTTTACGACCAGGAATCAATTATGATCCAATGCTTGCATATGAATGGCTAAAAAATGAAATTATAGACAAAATGTAATCTTCCTTCCGGCAAATATTTTAATCTCTTTCCATTCTCCTTCGGATTTTTTATCTTTGAACAAACAAGAAAACAAGCCTTTGACTTTATGAAAATTGTGCGTATCAAACCCGGACCGGCTTTGGATATTTATTCGGCGGAAACATCCGTGGCGATAGAACGCCCCTTTGTGGAAACGGGCATCAGCGCAGGTTTTCCTTCACCGGCCGATGATTTTGCGCATCTTTCCATTGACCTCAACAAAGAACTCATCAAAAACAAAGAAGCCACTTTCTTTGCACGTGTCAAAGGCCACTCCATGCAAGATGCCGGATTGGAAGACGGCGACTTGCTGGTGATAGACCGCAGCCTAGAGCCGCAAGACGGAAAAATAGCCGTGTGCTTCATCGACGGTGAGTTCACCGTGAAACGTATTAAAATAGAGAAAGACACGGTTTGGCTTGTTCCGGCCAACAGTGCCTATGAACCCATCCGTGTGACACCCGAAAATCAATTCATGATTTGGGGTGTGGTGACTGCTGTCATCAAATTTGTATAATCTCAAAAAACCCAACACTATGTTTGCCTTGGTAGATGCCAACAACTTCTATGTTTCTTGCGAGCGGGTTTTCCGTCCCGATCTCAATGGCAAACCGGTGGTGGTGCTTTCCAACAACGACGGTTGTGTCATCTCCCGGAGCAACGAAGCCAAACCTTTTATTCCCATGGGTGCTCCCGCTTTTCAGTATGAAAAAATTTTTCGCGAGAGAAACGTGGAAGTCTTTTCCTCCAACTTTGCCCTCTACGGTGACATGAGCACTCGCGTGATGAACATTCTGGCCCGCTATGCTCCGGACATGGAAATATACAGCATAGACGAAGCCTTTTTGCTTTTGGACGGCATGGAACATCTGAACTTGGAAGACCACCTCAAACGCATGAAAAAAGAGGTTGAAAAATCCACCGGTATTCCCATCACCATCGGTGTGGGAAACACCAAAACCCTCTCCAAAGTGGCCGCCAAAATAGCCAAGAAGTTCCCCGGAAAAACAGGCGGAATTTATATACTCGACTCGCCCGGAAAGATCGAAAAAGCCTTGCGCTGGCTTCCGGTGGAAGACATTCACGGCATCGGGCGGCGATTGGCGAGAAAACTCCACCGGATGAACATCCGCAA
This sequence comes from Flavobacteriales bacterium, assembly GCA_027008965.1. Taxonomy (GTDB): domain Bacteria; phylum Bacteroidota; class Bacteroidia; order Flavobacteriales; family Flavobacteriaceae; genus JAADED01. Next base: position 7,402 of record JALVDN010000120.1, read on the forward strand.
AGCCGCAGATTTTATCCGTCTCTCGAATGCTTGGCTCAAAAAACATTTGAGTATTCAAGGATTACGCATCAAAAAAGAATTGTTGGGCGAACGTGCATTCGGGTTGGAAATGCCCGCACCACGCAAACGGATTGCCACCACCCGCACTTTTGAAACCGACACAAGCGATTTTGAATACCTGCGCGAACGTTTGGTGACTTTTGCTTCGGTCACCGCTGCCAAACTGCGCAAGCAAGGAAGCGCTTGCCAACTGCTCACCGTTTTCATCCGCACCAACCGCCACCGGGAAGATTTGCCGCAACATTTCGGAAGTATTACCCTGCATGCCGACTACCCTACCGATTCTTCGCTTCACTTGGCACAATTGGCCGTTGCCGGACTTGAAAAAATCTACCGACCCGGATATCGCTATAAAAAAGCCGGGGTCATAGCCGGGGAACTTGTTCCCGCTCGGCACCGTCAACTCAACCTGTTTGTTCCCTTGGACGATAAACACATCCGTCTTATGCAAAGCATAGATAAACTCAACGCCAAATATGGCTACGACTTACTGAAAACCGGCGGACAAGACCCGGCTCGTACTTGGAAAATGCGTCAAGCCAAACTATCGCCCTCCTACACCACCCGTTTGGAAGATGTGATTCGCGTAAAAGTTTGAACCCGGCCCCTATAAAGTATTGGAAAATGTTTTCAAGGCGTTTGCCGGCACGATTTTAGCTATGGCATTTGCTTTAATAAGTAATTTTTTATTATTTTGAAATGATGATAAAATTTGAGAAAAAATTTCCTTCCGGTGATTGGGTTTTTAAATGTTGGGATACCAACGTGGAAGAGGTGGATAATGAAATTGTAAAGAGTATTATTGCTGCATTTGAAAACCATGATTTAAATCCCGGAGTTATTTGTGCCACTTTTAAAAACGGGGAAATAGTGGCATTTACGCAACTCAATAATGAAGCCAATTACAAACGTGATATGGAAACAAGTATGCAACTTGAACATTATGAGGTTGCTTATTTTGTAGAAAAATATTGGAAGAGAAGAAAAACAAAGGAAAGGAAATAACTTGTATTTTGGCGAAATTTATAGTAAATCCAAAGCTTTTTCTATGGTTAGAGAGCAATGTTAGAAAATTTAATAGCGGATTTTCGGTTTCACAATTATTCCTTTACTAAAAGTATATTGCAATGTAGCACTTTTGCTCCCGGCAAGGAAGGAAGAAAGCGGAAATGAGGTATAGTACGTGATGTGTTTTCTGCATTCCTTATATTATTGATATTAATGATTTGCGCTACTGAAAATATTGCGCCGGCGGGCGCAGTGATATCCTTTTGAAGGCGAAAAGCTCATTTTTGTTTGCCGGAGGAGGCTCCGAGCCTGATGAGGAGACCCCGCACGGCAACTTACAAAAATGCTTTGAGCCGAAAAAGATTTAAACGGAGCACGCCATAAGGCGCCCAAAAAAATTTTAAAATAAGAAAAATAGAATATCGGGAATTTCTTATTTCCTACTGATTTTATTAGTGTTTTGAAGCGACAATTGTTTCCGGGAATAATGTTTTATTTAAAAATTTGGTTTATATTATAAATTAGTTTATGTTTGCAATATAATCTTTAAAAACAACATGCTATGAAATCAACAGAATTTACACCCGAAAAAAGTTTGGAATTAATCACGCAAGTCATTGCCGAAGCAAGAGACAGATTTGAAGAAAACGGTTTTATTTATATGTTGTGGGGAGCCTTGATTGCATTGGCTTCTTTCGGGCAGTTTGTTTTGATAAAAGCCGGTCATGGGGATATCAGCTGGTATCCGTATTTACTGATGCCGGCCGGGGCCATTTATACTTCTTTTTATTATGCGCGGCGAAAAAAACCTAATCATGGAAATGTGATTAGCCTGATGATGACAGCCCTGTGGGTGGTGTTGTCTATTTATATGATGGTTTTAGGTTTTTTGTTTGGCGGTAGTCTGAAAGAGAATTTGATTCCGGTTATTTTGATTTTGTTGTCTATCGGAATAACGGTATCGGGGACTTCCCTGAAAAGCGGATTGCTTATTGCAGCAGGTATTTTTATCGGACTTTCGGCATTTGCCGGTTTTTATTTTGATCGTACGGGGCAATCTTTATTGATGGGAGTTGTTTCATTCATTGCTATATTTTTTCCGGGTTTGATATTGATGTATAAACACAAAAGAAGGTAATGATGTTCAGGAAATTGAACCCTGTTTTACATTCGGAGTTGCGTTTGGCCATTGTTTCTTTTTTGGTGACCAAAGGAGAGAGTGATTTCAATGAATTGAAAAAAGTTACCAAGGCTACATCGGGGAATCTCAGTGTGCAACTCAAAAAATTGGAAATAGCCAATTATATTCAAATCAAAAAAACCTTTAAAAACAATTATCCGTACACGCAAGTGAAAATCACTAAAGAAGGGATTGATGCTTTTGAGGAATACGTGCAAGCGCTCAAGGATTATATTAAAAAATAATGGTTCTATAACTTTCTGATATGCATTGAATTAAAATAGAAATAAAAAGACAAAATACGAAAATTTGATTAAATTTAATTTATTTTATTAATTAAACTTTTATTTTATTAATTAAACTTTCCTGGAAAGATTTTATCAAATCTAAAAAATAGCGAATGAGAATTTATTCATTATTGATTGTTTTGCTGACAAGCATCATGCTGGCTTGTCAAAAGGAAAAAGTAACCGGAAATGATTCCCCGTTGAATTATTCCATGGAAACCATATCGTATAAATACATGAATGGTGTGGATCCCAATCTTTTAAGTTTAGACATCTATTTTGATGCGCATAAAAGGGATCTCAAACCGGTTATTGTTTGGGTGCATGGTGGAGGTTGGTGCAAGGGCGATAAATCCAATAAAATGGAAAACAAAAAAAGGCTTTTTGCTTCGTTGGGTTATCTTTTGGTGAGTGTAAATTATAGGCTCAGTCCCTATCCATATGAGATAAATAACCCGCAACGCATCAAATTTCCCATTCACAATATAGATTTGGCCGATGCTTTGAAGAGGATTCAAGATAATATTGACGATTATGGAGGAAATCCCCGACAAATTGTTTTAATGGGACACAGTGCAGGAGCTCATTTGGTTGCGTTGACCTGTACCAACCAACACTATTTACTACAAAGCGGATTTGATCCTTCTAATATCAAAGGGGTTGCAATCATTGACACAAGGATGTATGATGTTTATCATTCGATTCAAGAAATAGCAAACCCACCTGCGCTGTATTTGAATGCCTTTGGTGATGACCCGCAAGAAAACTTGGACGCATCACCTATCAGGAATTTGCATAATCATTATTTTCCCAAATTTTTTGTTGCCAAAAGAGGAAATACGGAACGTTTACGTGCCGCCAATGAATTTATATCCGCATTACAACAAAATCATATTGATGTAGTCAGTTTGGAAGCCTATGATTATTCTCATTCCGAAATAAATGATGCCATTGGGATGGAAAATGAAAATGTTATCACTCCTGCACTGATTTCTTTTTTGAATGTGTGTTTTGAAGATTGAGATTTTTCAAAAAATATAATACAATTCTTTTATAAGGACAATGATAAAGAATTCTTAAACTTCGGTGTAAACTATTCCGCATTTTCCATGTAAAAACATTAAAGAACCTTAGTATTTCCGAATCACAAAAGGAAACTTTTATATTTTCATGAGGGATGATAGTTTTTAACCTTACTTTAACAATAATAAACATTATTTTATGAAGTTTTTTGCTGACATAAAACATTTTTTTATTACCTTTACGTAAAATATTTCTTTAAAAATTTGATTTTAAAGAAGGTCAATATCAGCATCATTTTTAACCTCTTGGCAGGAGGCTTTTTTATTCTCAGCGCTCAACATATTCCTTATCCTGTTTCATCCATTTCTGCGGATATCAAAAACGGGAGCCATGCGGTTGTCAGATTTGAAAGAACCACTGTAAATATAATCTCCGATGAGAAAATGGTGGTTACGCAAAACAAAATTATTACGGTTTTCAATAAAAAAGGAGACCGATTCGGTTCTTTTGTTTATTATTATGGAAAAGGAGATAAATTAAAAGATTTGAACATCAGTATTTATGATGAAAACGGAAATCTGGTAGAAAAAATAAAACAGAAAAGAATTCAAGACTTGCCGGCCGATGACGGATTTTCTTTATATACCGATAGCCGTGTAAAATACTTTTCTTATTTATCCAATACCTATCCATATACCATTAAAATAACTTATACTTACCAAACCGGCAATACAGCCTTTATTCCATCTTTCATCCCCGTGTGGTCCTATAATCTGGGGGTGGAAAATAGCTCTTTTACTATCACTCACCCGGTTGATATCAAATTGTTTACATCCATTAAAAAATCCGAATTCTATCATTTACAAAGCGATATTCATAAAACACGTGCAGTTTTTACGCTAACACACGCCCGGCCTTTACAAAAAGAGCCGTTTTCACCACCTTTATATGATATTATTCCCCATGTAAAATTCAGACTTAGCAAATTTTCATTGCTGGGATTAAAAGGTCATGTGAATACTTGGGAGGAAATGGGAGACTGGATTAATAACTATTTACTAAAAAATTTAAATACAATACCTGAAACAACCAAAAATGAAATTTTGAGATTGACAAAGGACATTCCGGATGAATATGAAAAGGCCAAAAAAATATATGAATTCATGCAACAAAAAACCCGGTATGTGAGTGTTCAAATAGGAGTGGGTGGTTGGCGTCCCATGCCTGCCGAGGAAGTGGATCAAAAAGCATATGGAGATTGTAAAGCACTTGTGAATTATACCAAAAGTTTGATGGATATAGCCAGAATAAAAACATACTACACTCTGGTGTATGCAGGAGAAAAACGTGACCTGGATCCTCAAACCGTGGGACTTCAAGGGAATCATGCCATTTTAATGTTTCCATATAAAAACGACACCATTTGGTTGGAGTGCACAAATCACAAGGCTCCGTTCGGTTATTTGGGATCATTCACTGATGACAGACGTGTTTTTGTAGTTAACCCCGGTAAAAGTAAGCTTGTCAAAACAACCCGGTATAAAGACGAAAAAAATATTATCAATACCCGGTCTGAAATAAAAATAGATAAAAATTTGTCCCTCATTGCAAAAACCGAAATTCAACATTGCGGATTGGCTTATGATGATGTGTATTATTTGGAAAACCTGAAAAAAGATGAAATAAAACTTCATTATAAAAGAAAGTTTGACGAAA
>JALVDN010000121.1 GCA_027008965.1 Flavobacteriales bacterium
CCACGAATGCGTGCGACGGGGCGCCCTGAAACAGATGATAAAAAAAATTAAAAACTTTTTTAGATGTGTAACAACGGTTAAAATCTTTTATCTTTGAAAAAAATATGTTGATGTATCGCTCTTTTTCCGCTAAAGCATTGAAAAAAAAGGATTTCCCTACGATTTGGCATTTGGTTCAGGTTTTTTTCATTTTTGTGTTGACCACTTTGTTGAGTGCCGGAATTTTTGTTTTGCTTTTATTTTTAACAGGAAATATGGATTTTTCGCAAATTGAAAACGCGGGAGCCATCTTGTATGCGGGTAATATTTTGCCATGGTTTCTAGGGTTTTCCTACATTTTCCCCATGTTGTTGACCATTTGGATTACACAAAAACGCTTCGGTATCAAACCGCCTTTGCATTTCCATACAACCGGACTCGGGTATTTTCCGCTTGTGTTCATGGCCTGGTTTTTTATGCTCATTTTCATTGAAGGTATCATGCGTTTACTGCCCTCTCCCGGAGATGAATTTTGGGTTTTTTCAAAGCTGATTGAAAGTAGTCCGGTAATGGGTTTTCTTTTATTGGCGGTGGCGGCGCCTTTGTTGGAAGAAATTTTGTTTAGAGGTATCATTTTGCGTTTTCTGCTGAAAAAAATGTCGCCCTGGAAAGCCATTATGATTTCGGCGTTGGCCTTCGGGATTTTTCATTTGAACATCTGGCAATTTACGGGAGCGTTTATCATGGGCATTTTCTTCGGGTTTTTGTTTTGGAAAACAGGTTCGTTGTTTTATCCGGTTTTGTTTCATTTCATCAATAATGCCTTGGCTTATTTGCTGGTGATGAAATACGGAAGCGTAGATAAAAATTTGACGGATGTTGCTTCGGTTGAAAATGGAGCGGTGTATGTTTTGTCGGGGATTTTATTTGCAGGGCTGATGTATTATTTGAACAGGATTTTTGATGCCTTGCCCCAAAGGCTTTATTTGGCCTCGGGCAATCCGCATAAAATGGAAGAGATTCAGTCCGTATTGCCGGAAAACATTAAACTTTTGTCGTATAAAACCCTAAAAAAAGCCGGAGCATTGAAAGAAACCGGAAAAACCTTGGAAGAAAATGCATTGCAAAAAGCATTACAAGTATCACGCGTCTATGGGGTGGATGTGTTGTCGGATGATACGGGACTTGAAGTGGAGGCTTTGAACGGAGAACCCGGTGTATATTCTGCACGCTATGCAGGTGAGCAAGCCCAACCGGAAGACAATCGCCGGAAACTTTTGGAAGAACTTCAAGATAAGGATGATAGAAGGGCTCAATTCAGAACCGTATTGGTATTAGATAAAGGTCATCAAATGCATCTTTTTGAAGGCGAGGTGAAGGGTGAGATCACAAAACAAGAAACCGGTGAAGGTGGATTCGGATATGATCCGGTTTTCAAACCCGAAGGCTATGAAATCACTTTTGCGGAAATGGATTTGGGTGAAAAAAATAAAATAAGCCACCGGGGAAGGGCCCTACAAAAGCTCGTTGATTTTTTAAAAGCCAATAGAAAATGAGCCGGTTTCATAAATTGCTTTTTCTGGCGGGACAAAAACTACGGAATCCTTCGCTGGAAAAAATCTACCGAGAACTGAAAGAAACCGAAAAATGGCCGCTTGAAAAACTGGAAGAATTACAATGGAAACGTTTTAAAGAGATGATGGATTATGCCTATCATCATTCATCTTACTATAAAAAAAAATGGGATGAAGCCGGCATTCATCCCGATGAAATCAAATCCAAGGATGATTTAAAAAAAATCCCCGTCATAACCAAGCAAGAACTCATTCAATTTAACCGCGAAATTCACACGCCATGGAAAGGAAAAAAGTTTTTCTCGGTTACTTCAGGCACCACCGGTGAATCGCTTTCATTTTGGAAAGATGAAATTTCGGACAGCCATAACCGCGCGGCTATTTTCAGAGGATATTCGTGGTATGATGTAAAACCTTGGGAAAGGAACGGCTATTTTTGGGGATTCAATTTTTCGCCGGTAAAAAAATGGAAAACCCGTTTTCTGGATTTTTTGGTCAATCGTTTCAGATTGTTCAGTTATGATGAAAAAGAATTAAAAAAATTTGCCCGAAAATTACTTTCGGCCGATTATTTGGAAGGTTACTCCTCATCCATTTACCAAGTGGCCAAACTGATCAACGAGAAAAATTTGCCCAAACCGGAAAAATTAAAAATGGTCAAAGGCACATCCGAGAAAATCTATCCGCATTATCATGAAGAGAGCATGCGGGCCTTCGGACATAAAATTATCGGGGAATATGGAGCCGCCGAATCGGGACTCATTGCATTTGAATGTCCGTATGGAAGTTTACATATTGCTATGGAAGGGGTTTTGATGGAAGAAGTGGATGAAGAAATCATTGTTACGAATTTGATGATGAAATCCTTCCCGGTTATCCGGTATCAATTGGGTGATTATATTAAACTTAAACCTGCGGATTTCAAATGTTCTTGTGGCATGGAACACCCTGTGATTGAAGAAATAACCGGAAGAATAGGTAAAAATATTTATGGTAAAAAAGGTATTTACCCGAGTCTGTATTTTTATTATGTTTTCAAAAACCTGGAAAAAAATCATGGGATCAAGCTATCCTACCAAGCCGTACAAAAAGAAAAAGGTAAATTGGAATTCTACTTCGAACGTCAATTAACTACAGAGGAAGAAAAAGCTTTGAAATCGGAAATGAACGCATTATTTGGTAATGATGTGGAGTATACTTGGAGTGTGAAAGAAAAGATTTTTGACGGGAGAGGAAAATTCAGGGATTTTATTTCATATTTAGATTAAAATGAGCAATACAAAAAAACCCTTGGTGAGCATCATTACGCCTAGCTATAACACGGGCCGGTTTATAGGAGAAACCATAGAAAGCGTGTTGGCACAAACCTTTCCCGAATGGGAAATGATTATAGTGGATGATGCATCCACGGACAACTCGCCGCAAATAATCCGTCAATATGCCGGAAAAGACCCGAGGATAAAACCTGTTTTTTTGAAAGAAAACAAAGGACAAGGTCCGGCAAGAAATATAGCCACCGATATGGCACAAGGCAGATATTTGGCTTTTTTGGACAGTGATGATATTTGGCATCCCGAAAAATTGGAAAAACATTTGGCATTTATGCAGCAAACCGGTGCGGTTTTCTCTCACACTTCATACGGTTTCATTGATGAGCAAGGAAATAAAATATTGAAAGATTTTCATGTCTCCCGAAAACCAGTGACCTACAAGGATTTGTTGAAAAGGACAGAAATAAGCTGTTTGACTGCCATGTATGATGCCACTAAAATCGGGAAATTTTATATGCCGGACTTAAGAAGAAAACAAGATTACGCCCTGTGGTTGGCCATTTTAAAAGAAGGATATCCATCTCATCCGCTTGATGAAGTTTTGGCTTGGTATCGTCAAAGAAAAAATTCTACTACTAGTAATAAAAAGAAATTAATTATTGAACATTTTTACTTTTTAAAAAATCAACAAAAATTAACTTCAGTCCAAGCATTATATTATTCTTTCATTTGGGGATGGAATGGAATCAAAAAATATTATTTCCCGTAAAAAAAAATCCCCACTGGCAGCGGGGATTTTTATTTTAAAACGAACTAATTAAAG
>JALVDN010000122.1 GCA_027008965.1 Flavobacteriales bacterium
AAAATTGGAATATATCATTAGTTTTTTTTCAACTTGTAATGTTTTGTTATTATTTAAAACTTTGATTATTATCAGTAACGATATTGTTTTATAATAGAAGATTATTATGTTTCCCAAGCTTGATTATTTTTTTTAATTTTATCGGCAATAAACCGAAGGAAAATACCGGATGGAACTTATACGTCTTCACATTGACAAATTGGACAATACAACCACAGGAAGCGGAGCATTCCTGCTCATCCTCAAAGAAGCCGGAACCGAAAAACCCAGAATGATTCCCATCGTCATAGGTGCGTTTGAAGCGCAAGCCATCATTTTCGGGTTGGAAAAAAAATATAAACCGCCCCGGCCTATCACCCATGATTTGTTTTATAATGTTTTGACTTATTTCGGGTATCGCTTGAATAAAATCATTATCAACCGTTTTCACGAAGGCATTTTCTATGCGCAACTTGTGTTGGAAAAAGACGGACAGGAATATATTTTTGATTCAAGAACCTCGGATGCCGTTGCCATGGCTGTTCGCTATAATGCCCCCATTTTTGCCGCCAAAGAAGTGGTGGATGAAACCGGTGTTTACATCAGTGCCGTTCGCCCACCCGAGCGTGCAGACGACCTGCTGGATGAAATTTTTGATATGCTTGAAAAGGATCCGCCTGAAAAATCCGTCTCATCAAACCCTCCGTCTGATAAAGAAAGTAAAATCATTTTTTTACTGCAAGAAGCGTTGGGAGTCAATTATCAAAAAGCAAGGCAAATGAATGAGGAAGAAATCAATACATATCTGCAGCAAGCCATTGAGAATGAAGAATATGAAAAAGCCGCCAAACTACGTGATGTATTGAAGTTGATGAAGGAAAATGATAATGATGATAAATCGTAAACTTTTTAAAAAAACATCTATCTATGAATACAACGCAAAAGAAAATTAAATTTCAGCTTACCATACTGAATTTCCTGGAATTTTTTGTATTCGGTGCATGGTTGCTATCCTTCGGAAAATATATGCACGCCACTTTGGAATTCTCAGGAAGCGAAATTGGTGCCGTTTTCTCCACTTTGGCTTGGGCCTCATTGGTGATGCCCGGCATCATGGGTTTGATTGCCGATAAATGGATTAGTCCCAACAAACTTTTTGCGTTGTCGCACATCATTGGCGCTTTTATATTAGTTTGGATGGCCCAACAACATGCTTTTTTGCCGCTTTTTGTGGTTACACTGTTATATCTTCTGCTCTACATGCCCTCCATTGCACTTGATAACACCATCTCCTATTGTATTTTGACCAAAAACGACTTGGATGTGGTGAAAACTTTTCCGCCTATTCGCGTATGGGGGACCATCGGTTTTATCATTGCCACCTGGATAACGGATTTGGCCGGATGGGGCACATCATACATGCAATTTTATTTTGCGGCGGTGGCCTCATTGGTTTTGGGATTATATACCTTTACACTGCCCGATTGTCCGCCGGACAAAACGTCGCAAAAAACCTTGGCGCAAGCCCTTGGCCTGGATGCACTGGCGCTCTTTAAGGATAAAAAACTGGCTATCTTTTTCATCTTTTCCATGCTATTGGGCGCCGCCCTTCAAATCACCAATATGTGGGGCGAAGCGTTTTTGCACGATTTCGGAAAATTTGAAGAATTCAAAGATGCCTTCATCGTGAAATATAACGGTGTGGTTATGTCACTCTCTCAAATCAGTGAAACCATTTTTATTTTGACCATTCCTTTTTTCCTGAAGCGCTACGGCATCAAAAAAGTAATGCTGATGAGCATGTTAGCATGGTTTCTACGCTTCGGATTATTTGCCGTGGGAAGCCCCGAAGGAATCGGAGCCATAGCCATTATTCTTTCCATGATTGTATACGGAATGGCATTTGACTTTTTCAACATATCGGGTTCCCTTTTCGTAGAAAAAGAAGTGGATACCAAAATCCGTGCTTCCGCTCAAGGTTTGTTTATGATGATGACCAACGGATTCGGCGCTTTGATGGGCGCCTACCTGAGTGGATTTGTTATTGACCTTTTCCGGGAAGGTAATATGGTTAACTGGCAGGCGGTTTGGACAGTCTTTGCCATTTATGCGTTGGTTATTGCCATTTTGTTTGCTATCTTATTCAAATACAAACATAACCCTGCAGAAGAATTGGAAATAAAACATCAAGTATGAAACAATATTTGGATTTGATGCGTCATATCATGCAGTACGGAGTGGACAAATCCGACCGGACGGGAACGGGCACCCGGAGCGTTTTCGGATATCAAATGCGGTTTGACTTGCAAGAAGGATTTCCACTCGTAACCACCAAAAAAATTCATCTGCGTTCGGTTATACATGAACTGCTCTGGTTTTTGAAAGGCGAAACCAATATCAAATATCTGAAAGAAAACAAAGTGCGTATATGGGACCCGTGGGCCAATGAAGATGGCGAACTCGGACCGGTTTACGGCGCACAATGGCGCAATTGGAATAATGCAGGGATTGACCAAATCAAAAATCTTATTGAAACCATCAAAACCAACCCCGACAGCCGGCGCATGCTGGTCACCGCTTGGAATCCCGAAGTGTTGCCCGATTCCAAAAAATCCCATCCCCAAAACATTGCCGAAGGCAAAGCCGTGCTACCCCCGTGTCATGCTTTCTGGCAAGTTTATGTAGCCAACGGAAAACTGTCGCTTCAACTCTATCAACGAAGTGCCGATGTTTTCATCGGCGTTCCTTTCAATATTGCATCTTATGCCTTGCTGACCATGATGCTAGCCCAAGTGACCGGCTATCAACCCGGTGAATTCATCCACACTCTCGGCGATGCACATATCTACAAAAACCACTTCAAACAAGTGGAAGAACAACTCTCCCGGCAACCCAAACCTCTTCCCCGGATGCACCTGAACCCCGACGTCAAGTGTATTTTTGATTTTACTTATGACGATTTTCGTCTGGAAGGCTATGACCCCCATCCGCACATCAAAGCGCCCGTAGCCGTATGAAAAGGCAACCGGTGTCCATAATTACCGCCATCGGCCGGAACAGGGAATTAGGAAAGAACGGCCAACTCATTTGGCACATCTCCGACGATTTGAAAAGATTTAAAAAAATCACCATGGGCGGAACCCTCATCATGGGACGCAAAACCTTTGAATCCATCGGCAAACCCCTGCCGGGAAGAAAAAACATCGTCCTCACTTCCAACAAAAAATACAACGCTCCCGGCATTTTTGTCAAAAACTATCCCAACGCCGCCTTCAATTTCGCTCAATGTCTTCAACGACCCATATTTATTATAGGAGGCGAAAGCATTTACAGGCATTATATGCCCCTGGCCGACACCTTATATATCACTCAAATTGACGCCGAAGAGCACGGCGCCGATGCCTTTTTCCCCGAAATCAACCCTGATGATTGGCAAATCACCGAGCAATCCGGATGGCAAACTGACCCCGTTAACCGGGTTAAATACAGGTATCTCACCTATCAAAGAAAAAAATAAACCCGAATCCATTATAGGTGATTTTTTTAATTGGATGAAGGCGTCAAGCCCTCAACGGCTCGCAACCCGCCGGCTCGCCGTTGGGTCTTGTCTGCTTTCCGGCGAGCCTTCAAGCCCTTCCTTACAATATTCCAAACGGGGCTTT
>JALVDN010000123.1 GCA_027008965.1 Flavobacteriales bacterium
CGGGATTTTTAGGGTCCAACTCAAAAGCTTTTTTCATGGCTTCGGTGAATCCTTTTTGATCGCCCTTTTTCAAGTAGTAATTGGCTTCTCCTATTACCAAGTCCAAATTATCGGGTTCTTCTTTTTGGGCTTCTTGAATCAATTTAAAGGCTTCATCATCACGTCCTAATTTGTTGAGAACATATAACATGTTAGTGATTACATCAGATCTTTTACTTTTGGTTTGTTCCGTTTTAGGCTCTACATATTTACCTGAAGCCATCATAATTTTCTGTGTATTGGCATCGGGAACTTGAACCACTTCACCGGTTTCCTTATCTTTTAAGGTATAAACGGTTTTGATGCCTGTATATCCTGAATCATATAGTTTTTTAAAACCTTGATAACTTTCTTCCAATTTGTTGTTATAAACTTGAAGTAGTGCCAAGATATACAAATTGTCGTCAGAAGGTTCAATGGAATAAACCAAATTCATCAGTTCTTCCGCTTGAGCATAATCTTGGTTTTTGTTGGCCTCATTAACTTTACTTAACAACGTACTTTTCAATTCATTTAATTTAGCTTTGGCTTCATCGGAATATTTTTCAATGCCCTTTTCTTTTTCAAACTCTATTACCTTTTGAAATGATTCAACCGCCACCTTATAAGCTTTGGGATCTTCTGCGGCTTTGGCCTGATATATCATTCCTTTCACATAATAAATTTTGGATGCGGTTTTATCATCGGCTTGCGATAAAAGTTTTTCGGCATCCTCAAGTTTGGAAACCGCTTCGGAGATTTCGCCTTTTTTCAAAGCTTTTTCGGCCGCTTTCACTTCTTTTTTCTGTGCCAGCGTGATAACCGAAAAAAGCAACATAAAGCTCAATAAAAAGTATTTTTTCATTTTTCTTTGGGTTTTAATTGTTTTGGTCATGATTATTTTTATTTTCAATGGTTTCAGTGTTTTGTTTATCTTCTTCATTGGATGATTGTTCATCATGATTATTCACTTCTTCACTTTTGGCTATTTTGGCAACCGATGCAATTTCATCTCCTTCTTTCAGTGTGATGACTTTCACGCCTTGTGTTGCCCTTCCCATCACCCGGATGCTTGATACAGGAATCCGGATGGTCAAACCGTTTTTGGTGATAATCATCAAATCATTGTCATCCGTTACGTTTTTGATGGCCACCAATTGGCCGGTTTTATCCGTAATATTAATGGTTTTCACACCCTTTCCTCCTCTGTTGGTCAAACGATAGTCGCTCACTTTGGAACGTTTGCCATATCCTTTTTCCGAAACCACCAATACGTCTGTGTTTTCATCTTGAACAGAAATCATGCCAATCACCTCATCGTCTTGATTATCAAGTAGTATGCCTCGCACGCCCGAGGCGGTTCTTCCCATCGGGCGGGTCTTGACTTCTTCAAAACGGATGGCTTTACCCGATTTGGCCGCCAACATGATTTGGCTGTCGCCGGTGGTGAGTTTGGCATCCAAAAGTTCATCCCCTTCCCGGATGGTGATGGCATTGATTCCGTTTTGACGTGGACGCGAATATTGTTCCAAAGGGGTTTTTTTGACCGTTCCTTTTTTGGTGGCCATAATCACATAATGACTATTCACATAATCTTTATCCTTCAAATTGCCCGTATTCAGTATGGCTTTGATTTTATCATCGGGTTCAATGTTGATGAGGTTTTGAATGGCACGCCCTTTGGAAACCTTGGAACCTTCCGGAACCTCAAAAACACGTAGCCAATAAACTTTTCCTTTTTGGGTAAAAAAGAGCAGGTAATCATGGTTTTTGGCCGAGAAAATGTGTTCAGGGAAATCTTCCGCGCGTGTGGAAACACCTCTTTGACCCTTTCCACCCCGGTTTTGAATTTTATATTCATTTAGAGGGGTGCGTTTCACGTAACCCGCATGCGAAATGGTAATCACCATTTTTTCGTTCGGAATCAAATCTTCTATGCTCACATCTCCTCCCGAGAAATCAATATCCGTTCTGCGCTCATCCCCGTATTTTTCTTTGATTTCCAGCATTTCATCTTGGATGATTTGCATTCTTCGTTCTTTTCGCTCCAAAATGTCTTTCAAGTCGGCAATGGTTTTCTTCAATTCTTCAAATTCGCTGCGGAGTTTGTCTTGCTCCAATCCGGTCAATTGTCGCAGGCGCATTTCCACGATGGCCCGGGCTTGAATTTCGGTCAATTCAAAGCGTTCAATCAATTTTTCTCGTGCTTCCTCCGCATTTTGTGAACTTCTAATTAGCGCAATAACTTCATCTATGTTGTCCGATGCAATAATCAATCCTTCCAGAATATGTGCCCTTTCTTCTGCTTTTCTCAACAAATATTGAGTTCTTCTCACCACAACTTCATGCCTGTGCTCCACAAAATAATGAATCAAATCTTTGAGGTTCAATAACTTTGGTCGCCCTTTAACCAATGCAATATTATTCACGTTGAACGACGATTGCAATTGGGTATATTTATACAATTGATTGAGCACCACATTGGGAATGGCATCCTTTTTCAAGTAGAAAACAATACGCATCCCTTTGCGGTCGGATTCGTCTTTGATGTTGGAAATACCGTCAATTTTCTTTTCGTTCACCAAATCCGCCGCTTTTTTGATCATATCGGCTTTGTTGACCAAATAAGGAATCTCGGTCACCACAATGGCTTCTCTTCCTCCGATTTCTTCAATGTGCGATTTACCACGCAACACTATTTTTCCCCTTCCGGTTTTAAAAGCATCTATCACTCCCTGATAGCCGTAAATGATACCGCCCGTAGGAAAATCGGGCGCTTTCACATATTGCATTAATTCATCTATGCTGATATCCGGATTGTCAATATATGCATTGATTCCATCCACAATTTCCGATAAATTATGTGGAGGCATATTGGTAGCCATACCCACGGCAATACCTTGCGCTCCGTTGATAAGCAGATTGGGTATTTTGGCGGGTAACACCACCGGTTCTTTCAACGTGTCGTCAAAATTGTTTCTGAAATCCACCGTTTCCTTGTCGATATCGGCAAGCATTTCCTCGGCTATCTTGCGCATACGCACTTCCGTATAACGCATGGCCGCAGGACTGTCGCCGTCAATAGAACCGAAGTTACCTTGACCGTCCACCAATGGATAGCGCATACTCCAATCTTGCGCCATACGCACCATGGCTTCATACACCGAACTGTCACCGTGCGGATGGTATTTACCCAAAACTTCACCCACCACCCTGGCGGACTTTTTATAGGGCCTGTTAGAGAACAAACCCAATTCATACATCCCGTATAAAACCCTGCGGTGAACCGGTTTCAAGCCGTCGCGAACATCGGGCAGGGCCCTGGACACAATCACCGACATTGAATAGTCAATGTAGGCGGATTTCATTTCGTCTTCAATGTTGACGACCAAAATTCTTTCTCCGTTTTGATCCATATTTTCTTTCTAAAAATTACAAACTGCAAGATACGGATTTTCTATCAATTTTTTACTTTTCCGGTTCCCGGAATCATCCCGCTCATTTCATCATGAAACTTCAACAAAACCGCTTATGTTTTTAGGATGATTCCAAAATTTTTTTAAGAATTTTTATTCGGGCGCCATTCGGCGTGCTCCGTTTA
>JALVDN010000124.1 GCA_027008965.1 Flavobacteriales bacterium
CGTTTCAAGGATGAACCGAATCGGACTCGTTGCAACCCGTAATATAAGAACGCGCAGTGGCATTTCACGTTTGAATACAAACAGGGCTATTACATCCCAAACGCGTAATAATCGTCATCAGAATTTTCGTAACGGAAGAACCTTAAGAAATCATGGAGATGACCTTAGGAATGCCCGGAACACTCGTTCTACCGCTTCTACGCGTGCTACAAGGAATACAAGACAACCCGATGTGCGTAATACACGTAATACACGTAGTGTTCGCACCCCAAATAATGACAGGATAAGAAATACACGTCCCGTACGCTCAACAAGACAAGGCAACAGTCCTACGAGAAATGTGAGAAATGTAAACACAAGAACAAACAGACAGTCCTATTTAAATAACGACCGTACAATCAGGTCATCGCAGACTGTGAGAAATGTCCGAACATCAAGTCAACCAACCCGTGTGAATGATCATAATTCCCGAAGAAATAACAAGTCATTTTACAACAGGAGAAATATTTATAGAAAACACACAGTGCGACGTACTACAAATACACGCAATAATGAGATAAGGCATTCTACAACAAGAACCGCAAGAAAAAGCAGGGTGCAATCGCAAACCCATTACAACCGTTCTTCATCTTATACTCCATCAAGAATCAGTAGAAGCAGAAATTATTCTTCAGGATCCGGTTTTTCAAGAAGTTCAAGCAGGGGAAGTAGTTCCTCCTCTTCCGGTAGAGGCGGCTCTTCATCACGTGGAGGAGGCAGGAGATAATACATAAATTTTTAAAAACTTAAAAAAAAATATCCCATGAAAAACAAAAAATTCATTTGGGCAGGATTCATTATGCTTTTGTTTTCACCCTTATTTGCTCCGGCACAAAACATGAATGACGTATATGAATATAACAGAACCGAATTGTTAGGTACGGCCAGATATATGTCCACGGCAGGTACCATGAGCAATGTAGGAGCCGATTTGTCGGCCATTGGAGATAACCCTGCCGGTGCGTCTTATTTTTTGACAAACCGCATATCATTCACACCTGATTTTTTTAATATTCAAAATACTACCGATTATAACGGCAAAAAAACACTTGGAAACGATAGAGGGATCTTTCACGGTTTATTTTACACCAATCAATTGGGTGTGGTATTACCTTTTATTTCAGAAACCAATAAATGGAATAAAATTTCCATAGGGTTCAATTATAACAAAACCAAAAATTACTTCAATAACGTGGAAACGGAAGGACAAGCCTCCGGCATGCAATCCATGCAAGACTATTTTTTGGCTCATGCAGATGGGGTTCCCACGTCGGATTTGGATCTATACAACAATGAAACCATTGAAGACGTTTATGATTGGTTGGGTGAAAATTACGGAAGCTATGCACAGCACGCTTTCTTGGCCTATCAATCATTTATGATTGATCCGTTGACCACTGATCCTTCCAATAATCAATACGTAGGAAACGGAACCTATTCCGCTCCGCTATATCATCGTGTTAAATGGAAAACCGAAGGAAAAAAATTCAATTCCGATGTTTTTATAGCCGGCGAGTATAATAACAAAATAGCGGCGGGTTTTACATTGTCCATGCATGGAATGGAAAGAAAGGAAAGAAGAAATATCATTGAATCGGGATATGATGCCGGCTCCAAACTTCAAGCGGCCGAATACACTACTACTTTAAAAACCGACGCTTCGGGTTTTGGAATCAAAATGGGATTGATATATAAAGTGAATAAACAGGTGAAACTATCATTTGCATTTCATAGTCCGGTATGGTGGGAAATTAATGAATCAACCACCGAATCCATTCAAACGGAAATTTTGGATGTGGATGATTTGGATGGCGATGGAAATACCACCGAAATTCTGTCCTTTGCTGTGGAACCTAATGTAGTAAACACATATGAACCGTATAAATTTGTTACGCCCTCAAAAATCATTGTAGGGTTTTCGGCAATTATGGGGAAATCGGGTTTCATTTCGGCAGATTATTCCTATTCCGATTGGTCTCAAATTCATTTTACGGATATGAGCGAATCGGGGAGTGCGCAGGATTACTTTGATTATTTAAACAAGCAAGTGCAAGACACCTATACGGCTGTGCATAGAATAAGAGTAGGCGGTGAGTTCAAGGTGGAAGATTGGTTTTTACGGGCCGGCTATTTGATGCAAACATCACCCTATAAAAATTTAAAAGATAATGTTACCGATGCACTGAGTTTTGGATTAGGTTATGATTTCGGGAAATTTGAAGTGGATTTTGCACTTGTGAATTCCAATGAAAAATATAATCGTCAATTGTTTCCCGTGGGTTTGACTGAAACATATCAAATCAATCAACGAACCAATCACTATGCCTTGACATTGCGCATGAATTTCTAGCAGGTTTTAGGTTAATTGTCATCTTAAAAGAACCGGCTTAATGGCCGGTTTTTTGCTTATTGGGAATGTTAATGCTGTAATTAATTTTATTGAATTTTTTTACTTTTGCATAAATAATGTTTTTTTAAATATGAAGAAATTAACGCTCATTTTCTTTTTTGTATTGAGTTTTTCCTTAATGGCTCAACGATACCAGCCCGCCAAAATTATTTTTAAGGATAGTACCTCGCGTACCGGTTTGATTAAAAGAATTAAGTACGGCGATTCATTTAATCCTATATCTTTTACGAACAAAATAGTATTTAAAGAATCCAATCGAGCCACGCGTGAGTTTTTGGACACGAAACAAATAGATAGAATTATTTTGTTTGATAATGCTATGGATGTTGAAGCGATTTTTGATTACGTGCAAATAAAGGGTTTTAACGTTTTTAAAAAAAATTACCCATTATCAAAGTGGGTTAAAACCAAATTATTACCGTTGTTGTTTGAAACCAAAAAATACCGTGTTTACCGTTATGAAGTATGGGAAAATAATCAATATCAACGAACATTTTACTATCTTCGTAATAAAAATGATAAATATGCTTATCCTTTTTATTTTGAAGATAAAGTTGTATTAACTTCCCCATATATTTTCTTGATACGGTTATTTCAAGTAAGGGCTATGCAAGAATTCGGAAGGGACTGTCCGGAATTTCTTGATTATTTGAAACCTCTCTTTCATAAATTCAAAACAGTAAAGGGTAAAGAACGGAAGAGAATTGCCAAAGAATATAAAAAACTTAAAAAATCATTTGAATCTCGACAAGAATTTGAACTTCATATACTTGGGGCTTTTTTAAAAAAATATGAAGAACTTTGTGGAGAAAAAAATCCATCTTCAGATGATCAAATCAACAATTCAAAACAAGATAAATGATGAAAAATATTTTATTGATGTTGTTTATGATGGGGTCAATAACCCTTTTACATGGCCAAGAATATTCAGTTGAGCTCGGAATAGGCTTGGTAAGTCCTAATACAAATAAACCTTATGGTATTCATTCATTTGTTATAAAAAATAATATATATATACCTGTTACAAAAACAGGAGATTTAATCATTGGGCCGGGAATTTTATTTTATAAAATTTATAATCCTTCTATCAATTCAAGAATAAACTTGAATGATGTTTTGTCGGCTTATTATTCATATAATTTTATTGATAACTCAAAATATGAAGGAC
>JALVDN010000125.1 GCA_027008965.1 Flavobacteriales bacterium
GGGGAAACTGAAGAAAAATTTCAAAAGCTCAAAAATTTTCTGAAAGAAATGCAATTTGACCGTGTGGGTGTTTTCACCTATTCCCATGAAGAAGATACACATGCTTTCCGGTTGAAGGATGATGTGCCGGAAGAAGTCAAGGAACAACGCCGTGAAGAACTTATGCGACTACAAGAAGAAATTTCGCTCAAAAAAAATCGTGAAAAAATCGGTAAAACTTTTAAAGTTTTGATTGACAGAAAATATCCTGAAGGATATATCGGGAGAACCGAATTCGACTCCCCTGAAGTGGATCAGGAAGTGTATATTCAAACCGAAGATTTTTTCACTCCCGGAAGGTTTATAGATGTGCAAATCACCGATGCTGAAGCTTTTGATTTATTTGGTGTGCCGGTGAAATAAAAATTTCAATCCTCCGGTTGATTGTCTTTTTTTCCGTATTTATAAATCAAATAAATGGCCGCCGACATGTAAATGACAAAGGTTATTAAGTTACCAAACTTGACACGTGGCGGAACCACAAGCAAACCGTAATATACAATCACTCCAACAACAAACAATATCAAAATCAAAAGTTTATTTTTCATTTTTTCAGATGTTTAATGCGTTCAATCAACGGTGGATGCGAATAATGAAAAAATACATACCGGGGATGTGGCGTGAGGTTGGACAAACTTTTCCGGGATAATTTTTTCAAAGCGGAAATCAACTCGTTTTCAAAACCGAACCGCTTGGCAAAAGCATCGGCTTGAAACTCGAATTTTCTTGATAAAACGTTTGTAATCAAAGAAGTAATCATTGAAAACGGACTGTACAACAACAAAAAAGCTATCATCCCGATGTGGAAGGAAGCCTTTTCGGCTCCGAGTGCACTAGCTAAAACATCACTTTCCAATGCAACGGATAACAAATAGAGCATAAGCCCTGTAAACAAAGTGGAAACAACAAACTGTATCAAGATGTGTTTTTTCTTGTAATGTCCTATTTCATGCGCCAATACGGCCGTGATTTCTTCCGGAGAAAGATCTTCAATCAACGTATCATACAACACGATTCTTTTCCGGGGGCCCAAACCCGAAAAGTAGGCATTGGCTTTAGTACTGCGTTTACTGCTGTCAATTACATAAATATCTTTCAACCGGAAACCTGCTCGGCGGGCCAAATCTTCCAAACGGTCACGCAATTCACCTGCTTCCAAAGGTGTTTGCTTGTTGAAAAGCGGAACAATCACATCCGAATAAAACATGGTCAACACCAAAGAAAACAAAGTCATGAAAATCCAAGCCGGAATCCAAAAACCGGGTCCGAGTTTATAATACAACCATATCAATACATAACCTACTAATCCGCCCAAAATCAATGCCAGCAAAAAAGATTTAATCTTATCTTTGAAAAACAAAGACAATGTTGACTTATTAAATCCGAATTTTTCTTCAATCACAAAGGTGAAATAATAATCAAAAGGTAAACTCACGGTAAAACTAACCCCAAATAAAATACCGAAAAACAGTAAGGACTGATATATGGAATTCTCCGTGATATTTTTCACAAAATCATCCAACCAACCGAAACCGCCAAACCACAATGCCAACAGGATGATAATAAAACTCAACCACGACTGTATTTTCCCAAATCGGTATTTTTCCAGTTTATATTTGACGGATTTTTGATATTCCGTTTCATCAAACACGTCCTTCAGTTCTTCGGGCACGGGACGCTTGAAATATTTGGCGTTCAAACTTTCGAGCCATTGTTCCAACAAAAATTCAAGGCCGACAATGGCCATAATCACATAAAGCAACAATTCAGCACTCATTCTTTGGGTTTTTGGTTATAAACCGTCATGGCTTTGGACAAACCATCGCGCATAAATCCGGCTATAGCATCCACTGCCCTGTCAATGATTTCCGGCAATTTTCTCACTTCTTCTCCTGACCACTTGCCCAATACATAATCCACCTGTTCGCCCGGGGCAAATTCCTTCCCGATACCTATGCGCAGGCGTGGAAACTTTTCGGTTTTCAAAATTTCGATGATATCCTTCAACCCGTTATGTCCACCATGCGATCCTTTGCCCCTCAACCTGATTTGTCCGAAGGGCAAATGAAGATCATCCGTGACCACCAAAATATTTTCCGGACTGATTTTTTCGGCATCCATCCAATAGCGCACCGCCTTCCCCGACAGGTTCATATACGTCTGCGGTTTGATGATAATCACCTGCTTTCCTCTGTATTTTCCCTTGGCCACCTGCGCATATCTTCCCGGCTTAAAATCCGCATCCAAAGCTTCGGCCAGCGCATCGGCAACCAAAAACCCTGCATTATGACGCGTATAGGCATACTCCGGTCCCGGATTTCCCAAACCCACGATTAAAAATTTTTTCATCCATCCAAAGTTATACGGCAAAGATACAAACTTATCAGGCTCTTTTTATCAGGGCGCCCGTCGGCGAGATGATCAATCTTCAATAATACGTTCGCCATCAATCACTATCTGATTGGGAAGCGGACGCAAATTATAGTGAGCCAATGCCATGCTATAGCCATAAGCCCCGGCATTTTTTAAAGCCAAGATATCTCCATCTCTTATTTCGGGAATTATTCTGTCATAGGCAAAAGTGTCTTCCTCACATAAGTTCCCCACAACATCATACTTTTGAAGCTTACCTTCCGGATTTGACAAGTTGACTATTTCATGCCAAGCACCGTAATACATCGGACGGATAAAATGGTTGAAACCCGTATTCACTCCGGCAAAAAGTTTTTCACCGGCTTTTTTCACCACATTCACTTTCATCAAAAATGCACCCGCCTCCGAAACCAAATATTTTCCAGGTTCCAAAACAATTTTTAACCGCCTGTCTTGGAGTTTATTTTCAATGTAATCGGCATAAGCTTGCAAGTCGGTTTCCTGGTCGCCGGGTTTATAGCGGATTTTGAAACCACTTCCCAAGTCCAAGTATTTCAAATGCGGGAAATGATTGGAATTCTCCAACAAAAAATCAAAAGACCGGGCCAGGATTTGCCAATCGCTTACATCCGAACCGGCATGAATATGTAAGCCGGTGATTTTTAGCGGAAGTTTATCAAGCCATTCCAACAACCTGTCTTTCTCGCTCCAATGAATACCGAATTTGGATGCCTTATGCGCCGTAGCAATTTTTTTATTTCCGCCTCCGAAAATGCCGGGATTGATGCGTAATCCTATTTCCGCTCCGGGATATCGTCCGGCCAACCAAGGTAAATATTCAATGGCGGAAAGGTGCACTCGCACCCCTTTGTCCATGGCAAAAGCCAACTCTTCATGTGAAGGGCAACTGGGCGTGTATAGAATTTCCTTTGGCTCAAAACCCAAATGCAAAGCATGTTTTATTTCTTCGGTGGACACACAATCCAAACCGGCATGTTCATTCAAAAAAAATTTTAAAATATGTTCGTTGGCATTGGCTTTGACAGCGTAATGAATTTCAATATTCAGATTTTGAAAATAATTTTTAAGCAAGTTGAGTTTTTGCTTGATTTTGCTCAAGTCATACACATAAACAGGCGTCCCGTAAGTGTGAGCTATATCCAAAAGTAACTTCTCATTCATTTTGCCGGCTTTGAATCGGTT
>JALVDN010000126.1 GCA_027008965.1 Flavobacteriales bacterium
ACAATTCCAATTCGATAGGATACGTAATAAATTGTTCTACATCTTGGGTTGATAAATCTTGTGATGTGGTTATAACCTGTACTTGATTATTGGTAATATCCGGCACGGCACCAATGGGAATTTGTGTCAAGGTATAAGCACCATAACCAATCCAAGTCAATGTGAATAAAGCAATGATAAGTTTATTGTTTAGGCTAAATTGAATAATTTTGTTTAACATTCTAAAATATTTTAAGCAAAAATAGTTGGGCTGATTGGCTTTTTGCTTAAAATCAGCTTAAAATTCAATTAATTATCGGAAAGAATATGTGTAATATCGTCCCATTGGACGTTGGAATTCGATGTTTTACAAACGGTGTCGCACCTACGGCGCTCAATGGTAATTTCTGATTGTTTCATCTACAAACGGTGTCGCACCTACGGCGCTCAATGGTAATTTTCTATTGTTTATGTTACAAATATGAACCCCTACGAGGTTCTACAAAATCACAAATCTGAAATCTAAAATTTCATATCTCAATTCCTCAAGCATTACAAATCACGCCAAGCCTTTTTGTCTACTACTGTGCCTTTTTGAAGTTTTATAACTCCCGGATTACTACGAATCATGGTTTTAAGCGTGGTAGCATCGGTTAAGTATAGAGGAAAATTAAATTTATTGGTTATATCCTCATCAATCACCGCAAACAAACCGATAACTTGCTTACCTTCGTTTTTTAATTTATGTGCATAATTGTTTATTTTTGCTTGTGCTTCATCACTTATTTCAGCCGGATTGCAGGATACAATTAAATAAACTTCCGGCATTTTCAAAACTTTATCAGTAATATCACCGTCGGTTTCATTTTCAATACTAAAATCGTGGATGGGCGGTGTATAGCCTTCTTGTAAAGTAAAGGTTTTTCTGTCGATAAACTCAGCGTCATTGATATTCCATGGCTCATCTTCGCTGGTAAATTCTTTGATTTTACCATTGACTTTGTAATACCAAATATCCTTAAATTTTGCCTGTGGCGCATCATCCGGTATACGCATACCTTCTTCAATATTTTTACCGATAGCATAAGGTCGAAAATCTATCAATGGCAAATGTCTAATAGTGTAAATCATCAACAACAAAGCTATAAAAGCCAACCCGTGTGACAAAGCGGTTGTTAAACGCCGGGGGAAAAACGGCTTAATAGCTTTCCAATGCCAGTTTAAAAATAAAATTAACAAGATGAGTATCACATTTTTATAAAATGTTTCCCAATTGGACAATTTGACCGCATCACCAAAACATCCGCAATCGGTAACTTTGTTATAATAAGCAGAATACCAAGTTAAAAACAAAAACAACATAATTAAAACCAAGAGCGCCCGCAGGGTAAATTTGGGTTTGTAACCGAACAATAACCAAACGCCCAAAGCAAATTCAAGCCCTATCAACACCACGGATATTTCCAAAGCATAAGGCGATAAAAAAGTTAAGTTCAATACATCTTCGCTAAAATATTCGAGCATCTTGATTTTAGTTCCAACCGGATCTATCAGTTTAACAAATCCTGAGAAAATAAAAGTCAAGGCAACGATAAACCGGATAATTTGAACCAAGATTTTCATGATGTGTGATTTTTGTAACAAAAATAAGATTAGTTAGAGAGCTATGCAAATTTATTAATAATAATGACACAAATGTATCCTGTTATCCTCAAACAACAAAATCCATTATATTTGCAAGGTGAATCAAAAACTGACATATTATTTACTATTTATTATTTTTTTTTCAATCCGGTTAGACGGACAAAATATGCCGGTTTTTAAAAATCAAATGCTATCGGCAGATGTTAATTTGGGTTATAATTTGTCACGTATCAAGTCCAATTATGTGTTTGCCCAAGAAATGCCGTATTCCTTTCAAATCAATTGGCACCGAGCTAATTATTACGACCAAAAACGGCTGAATAATTTTGGCTATTCCGATTTCGGCATCACTTTTTTATACCACGATTTTAGAGATGATGTATTAGGCAAAAACTATGGCTTATACGGTTTTATGTCTTACTATTTGATTAAACCGCAACAAGGTTTTCAGCTTGCTTTTCGTATTTCACAGGGAATTGCATACAATACCAATCCTTACGACAAAAAACTAAATTCAAAAAATCAACTGTTCGGCTCGAATTGGTTGTTTCCTTTTGATTTTGGTTTGTATCTAAAAAGTCCGAAGATTTATCAAAATTGGCGGTTACAATTGGGTTTGGCAATCTTTCATTATTCCAACGGCAATTTACAATCGCCCAACTATGGTGCTAATATTCCCAGTGTGACAATCGGCTTGATGTATGACGGGCGTTCCGGTAACATATTACAAGAAAAACAAATCCTCGAATATGATAAATCATGGCAATATCTCGGTTTTTTACGTTTTGGCATCAACGAATCCGATTATTATGACAGCGGACAATTTCCGTTTTTTATTCCGGGGTTTCAGGTGGAAAAACATTTGAATTTCAGACATAAAATTAGCTTTGGTATCGAACTGTTTGTTTCTTATTTTTTAAGAGAGCAAATTCGTTATGAACACTATGCCATGCCCGAATATCATTTGGACGACATGCCCGATTTTAAACGTATAGGTATTTATGCCGGACATGAATTTTATTATAAAAAATTCGGTATAGATATTAGTGCCGGCTACTATATTTATTATCCTTATAACTTTGAAACCCGTTTTTATAATCGCTTGGCAACTAAATATTATTTAAACAAACACTGGCGACTGTTATACGGGCTGAAAGTACACGGTATCAATAGAGCCGAAGCCATGGAATTCGGGGTGATGTATAAAATATAGTTGAAAGTTGATACTTTGGCAAGCTCCGTAACTCAAAGTTCAAAGTATATCAAATAGGGCGTCGTAAAAGATTCAAATCATATTAAAGCTTAATGATTTTTCTTACTAAAACACCAAAATTTGTATAAATTATCACAACATATTGCCCTTTTTTCAGGTAATGCAAATCTATTACTTTTGCGCTGTTTGTCACTTGAATAGTTTGACCGGACATGTCAGTGATTTTAAATTTATTTATCTTGACAGAAGGCTCGTTTATGTCAACGTATAAGTATTTACCAATAGGATTAGGATATAATAAAACACTATTTCGTAATTTATCATTTGTATTGATGCCAAGTGTAATTGAATCGGATAACGGAGTTGAAATATTGATGGTTATACTATCAGATAAAACTTGATTATCACAATTTTGTCCATTATCAGAATTGTATAATGCTATTGTAATGGAATAATTTACACCATCTGAAACAGGCACATCGATATTTTTTGTTATGGTAGATGGATGAGCGGCATCAGTTATATGTTGACAAAGTTGTATTTCAATAGTGTTTCCAACCCTATTAACAGTAAATCCCAGATCAATCAAATCATAAGGATCACTCGAAGTTATTTAAAAATGAAGATTTTGTCCATTCTGGGTAATATTTACTTCTTGTAATATGTGTGCATTTATTGAAAATGAATATGCAAATATCAAGAATAAAAAAATTGTTTTCATGATTTTAAATTTTAAGAAATATAAATAAAGCTAATTTTATA
>JALVDN010000127.1 GCA_027008965.1 Flavobacteriales bacterium
GCAGACTTTATGTTTAAAAAAATACTTATTGCCAACCGGGGTGAAATTGCACTGCGGGTTATTCGCACGGCGCATGAAATGGGCATACAAACCGTAGCGGTCTATTCCAAAGCCGATGCAGACAGTTTACATGTTCGTTTTGCAGATGAAGCCGTATGTATTGGTCCGGCTCCTTCATCGGAATCTTACTTGAACATTCCCCACATCATAGCGGCCGCCGAAATCACCAATGCCGATGCCATTCATCCCGGATACGGTTTTTTGGCCGAGAATTCAAAATTTGCCAAAATCTGTATGGATCATGGGATTAAATTCATTGGTCCTTTACCTGAAATGATAGATAAAATGGGCGACAAAGCCACCGCCCGAGAAACCATGATCAAAGCCGGTGTGCCTGTTATTCCCGGCTCGGAAGGATTGTTGGAATCCTATGAAGAAGCCGAAAAAACGGCGGAAAAAATAGGCTATCCGGTGATGTTGAAAGCCACCGCAGGAGGAGGAGGCAAAGGGATGCGAGCCGTGTGGAGTAAGGAGGAACTGAAAAAAGCCTGGGAAACAGCCCGTCAGGAAGCCAAGGCCGCCTTCGGAAACGATGGTATGTATATGGAAAAACTCATTGTGGAACCAAGGCATATTGAAATACAAATCATCGGAGATCAATATGGCAATGCGGCACATTTGTCGGAAAGAGACTGCTCTATTCAAAGGCGTCATCAGAAACTTTTGGAAGAAACCCCTTCGCCGTTTATGACCGAAGAATTGAGAGAGAAAATGGGCGAAGCCGCCGTTAAAGCCGCTCAAGCCATCAACTATGAAGGTGTGGGGACAGTTGAGTTTTTGGTGGATAAAGACCGTAATTTCTATTTTATGGAGATGAACACACGTATCCAAGTGGAACACCCTATCACTGAGCAAGTGATTGATTATGACTTGATTAGAGAACAAATAAAAGTGGCGGCGGGAATTCCCATTACAGGTAAAAATTATTATCCGAAACTACATTCCATTGAATGCCGCATCAATGCTGAAGATCCCTTCAATGATTTCAGACCTTCACCCGGAAAAATCACTGCTTTTCATGTCCCCGGCGGACATGGTGTGCGGGTGGACACAAGTGCCTATGCCGGTTATGTTATTCCTCCTTATTATGATTCTATGATTGCCAAACTCATCACCACGGCTCAAACAAGAGAAGAAGCTATTGCCAAAATGAAAAGAGCCTTGGAAGAGTTTATCATAGAAGGCATTAAAACCACCATTCCATTCCATCTTCAGCTTATGAATCATCCCGATTTTTTAGAAGGAAATTATACAACTAAATTTTTAGAGGAACACACTATTGAACCTCCTCAAGAGGATTAAGTGTTAATTCAAAAAGCCGCCTTTGGTGAGGCGGTTTTTTTATTATTTTTACAACCATGTATTTTATTTATAACACGTTTGTTTATCTAATTGATTT
Source organism: Flavobacteriales bacterium (assembly GCA_027008965.1). Taxonomy (GTDB): domain Bacteria; phylum Bacteroidota; class Bacteroidia; order Flavobacteriales; family Flavobacteriaceae; genus JAADED01. Next base: position 1,460 of record JALVDN010000127.1, read on the forward strand.
TCTGTCTCCGCTGTTCGCTCTATTGCCGGGAAAAACCGGTTTGTTTTTCAAAGAACGTAAGCAACTTGCTGATCAACTTAAATCCCTATCATTTGACCGACAACCCGTTTGGTTTCATGCGGCATCAACGGGAGAGTATGAGCAAGCCCTTCCTGTGATAAAACGTTTTAAAAAAACCTATCCTGATATTCCTGTAGTGCTTAGCTTTTTTTCCCCATCGGGATACAGGGCTAAATACAAAAAAACACCGGCCGATGTAGAAGTCTATTTACCGCTGGATACCCAGCGAAAGGCAAGGTTTTTCCTTAGGCAAATAAACCCGAGAATAGCCGTATTCGTTAAGTATGAAATTTGGCCTAATTTTCTGTATGAACTTAAGGAACAAAATATTCCTGCAATTCTCATTTCTGCCATTTTCAGAGAAAATCATCCTGCTTTAAAATACGGTTTTCTCCGAAAAGCTCTTTCTTCATTCACACATATTTTTGTTCAAGATGAGGAATCAGTCATTCGGTTGAAAAAATCAGGCATAGAACAAGTTCAGCGGGCCGGCGACACACGTTTTGATACGGTGGTTGAACTTCCCTCCACAACGGTAGATTTTCCGGTGGTCTCCGATTTCAAAAACAACGCTTTTTTGATTGTGGCGGGAAGCACATGGGAAAAAGACGAAGAAATGTTGTTGGCTCTATTAAACCGATTAGAACCGGACAAAAATTTGAAACTTTTTATTATCCCGCATGAACCCACTCCCGAAAATATCCGTTCGTTAACAAAAAAAATAAAACATCCATATGCTCTTTATTCAAATTATGATAAAAAAGGGAGTAAAGCTAAAGTATTAGTAGGTGATGTGATGGGATTATTAAAATATGTATACCGTTTCGGTGATGTGGCTTATGTAGGCGGAGGATTTGGAAAAGGTATTCATAACACTTTGGAGCCGGCAGTTTATGGGAAACCGGTTATATTCGGACCGAATTATCATAAGTTTAAAGAAGCCGAAGAATTAATTAAAATTGGTGGAGGATTTAGTGTAAACGATATTTCCCAACTGGAAAAATTAATATTCCGTTGGATGCTTCATCCTGAAGAAAAAAACATGGCAGGAGAAAAAGCCAGGCAATATGTGTTGAAACACACGGGCGCATCGGAACAAATCATTTCCGCATTAAAAAATTTTATAACTTGAAATGCATATAAATTTATTCATATGAGTTTGGTTTCGGCAAAAGATATGGCCAAAGCTATCGGGGTGGATTCTTGGGGTTGGGCCGGAAATTTTATAGGGTGGATTTTACTTCATTTGCTTCGTTTGAATAAGTTGAATAAGTTTTATGAAAAGCACAAACATCTGCAGGGAAAAGAATTTTTAGATGCTATCATTGAAGACATCCAAGCCCGGTTGATTATACCGGAAGATGATTTGAAGCGTATTCCTGAAAAAGGGGCATTCATCACTGTTTCCAACCATCCTTTGGGCGGATTGGATGGTATTCTTTTGATGAAACTGCTTTTGGATAAACGCTCGGATTTCAAAGTACTCTCTAATTTTTTGTTACAACGGATTGAACCTATCCGCGAATTTTTATTGCCAGTGAATCCCTTTGAAGAGCTGAACAACAAACAATCCAGCTTTACCGGTTTAAAAAAATCTTTGGAGCATTTATCAAAAGGACATCCCTTGGGTTTGTTTCCGGCCGGAGAAGTATCCACATTCAAAGAAGGAAGCATATATGTGGACAAGGATTGGAATGAAAGCATGTTGAAATTGATTTATAAAGCGGATGTTCCGGTGATACCTATTTATTTTCATGCTAAAAACAGTCGTATCTTTTATTGGTTATCCAAAATTAATCCGGTTTTAAGAACCGCCCGTTTACCATCCGAATTGCTTAATAAAAGACGAACACATATACATGTTCGTATTGGTAATCCGGTGATGCCTAAGGAAAAAAAGAATTTCAAAAACCACATGGAATTCGGAGAATACATCCGGAAAAAAACTTACCTCCTTTCAAAACCCTTCGAAAGGCCAACCGAAAACAAATCTTTCTTCAAATGGTTTAAAAAAAACGAAAGAAAAATCATTGACCCTGTACCTGTTGAAGAATTGATAACCGAAATTGAAAAACTC
>JALVDN010000128.1 GCA_027008965.1 Flavobacteriales bacterium
TCGGTGTATTTCTGGGGGCGGTTTTTTCAAGCGGTATGATGGAAGTGGCCCGTAAAGGAATTTTTCATCCCGAAATGTTTAACCTGCATGAGATTCTTATCATTTTCATATCGGTAATGTTGACAGATATTATCCTGCTGGATACTTTTAACCGATTGGGATTGCCCACTTCCACCACTGTTTCCATTGTATTTGAATTGCTAGGTGCGGCGGTAGCCGTCAGTTTTTGGAAAATTGTTCAATCGCCGGATTATGCACTGGGCGATATGGCCATGTTTATCAATAGTGCGCGGGCTTTGACCATTATCGGAGGTATTTTACTTTCCATTGTGGTGGCTTTCACCATCGGAGCCATTGTTATGTTTCTTTCACGGTTATTATTCAGTTTTCAATACGATGTTTTCAAAAGAAATCTTTCTACGGCTTTGATGGGCGGATTTGCCTTTGCTGCCATCAGTTATTTTATCTTTTTAAAAGGTTTAAAAGGAACACCATTCTATGGAGATGTCAAGCATTTTATACATGATTATTTTGGATATATCATTGGTATAAGCTTTATTGCGGGTTTCATTTTGGCTTATATTGTCAACAAATTTTTCAAATTCAATTTCTTCAAAATCATCATTTTGATGGGCGTTTTCTCCTTGGCTTTGGCTTTTGCCGGTAATGATTTGGTCAACTTTATCGGTGTTCCTATTGCCGCCTACAATTCACTTCAATTGTTTATACAAGAAGGAGGATCCAACCCGATGCAATTTATGATGGACGGCATGGCCGGGAAAGTGCCCACCCCCACACTTTTCCTTATCATTGCCGGAACCGTTATGGTGCTCACCCTTTGGTTTTCAAAAAAAGCCATGCGGGTTTCAGAAACCGAAATATCTTTGGCTTCACAAGGAGTCACCGACGAAAGATTTGAACCCAATATCATCGCTCGAACCATAGTTAAATCAGCCATAGGAATAAATAAGTTTCTACAATTGGTTTTGCCGGAAAAAATCCGTGCATTTATCAACAAAAGGTTTGAAGTTCCCAAAGACAAAAAGAAAAAAGGGTTGTTGAAAGGCGAGATGGCCCGGTTTGATTATATCCGCGCTTCGGTCAACATGATTGTAGCCGCCATCTTAATTTCATTGGCTACATCTTATAAATTGCCTTTGTCCACCACGTATGTTACTTTTATGGTAGCGATGGGAACCTCATTGGCTGACCGGGCTTGGGGAAGAGAAAGTGCCGTTTATAGAATTGCCGGTGTTATTAGCGTCATTACAGGATGGTTTGTCACCGCTTTGGTGGCCTTCAGTGTGTCCTTTGTTTTTGCCAGTCTGATTTACAAGTTAGGACTTTGGATGGCTTTTGTTCTATTTGCTCTGGCGCTTTATTTATTGTATGTCAACCACTTGAAATTTAAAGAAGAACAAAAAGAACGAAAAGAAGAAGTTTTAAATATCAGTCATGTCATAAGCGATGATACCAAACAAGTTTTGGATAAAACTTTTGATCGTTTGTCCATCCTGCTGCATGAGCTCAAAGATGACTACAACAGGATTTTCAACGGGTTGAAAGATTTTGATTCGGATATTTTAGAAGACGCTAATAAGGATATAGTCAAATTTTTCAAACAAGCCAACAAATTGAGAAACCACCTTTATTTCCTTCTTCAAAACTTGGAAGAAGGTCAGCTTAAAATCGGTAACAATTACATCAAGCTTATCAACCGCGTGCAGGATATCATTCAATCATTGCACTTTATTTCAAAGGCCTCCAAAGACTATGTGGCCAACAATCACTTTCCGCTCAAACCCGACCAGATAAAAGATTTGGAAGAAATTACCTACAAATTAACCGACTATGTGGAATGGGCACAAAAAGCATATCAATCACGTGATTTCGACTCATTGAAGCAATTCTACAAAGCTTTTGCCGACTTGGAAAAAATACTGGACAAAGATATCAATAAACAGATTGAACGTGTAAGAAAAGCGGAAGTAGACTCAAAAAACTCTGCTTTCTACATGAGTCTTCTGACGGAAACAAGGGAACTGATTGAAAGTTTCAGAAGGGTAATCAAACTCAGTGTGAAGCTAAATAAGCCCATACGAAAAGCTGAAAGTGCAACGTTAGTAGAAGACACAAAAACCGAGAAGAATGACTGGAAGGATAGCTAAATATTTATTCGGAATCGTTTTATTGAGTTGGAGCATCAGTGTTCATGCTCAATTCATTGATAAGAATCAAGATTATAATTTTTTGAGAAAATACAGAAAATGGGGATTCACTGCAGGAGCTAATCTCTATTATTCCAATGGTATTTCACCTGCACTATCCGTAGCCCAAATGCAATTCAGGACCCATTTGATGTGGGGATATGATCTTGGTATGGCTTATAACATCAGAATAACAAATCATTTCGGTGTACGTCTCAATCTATTGTACGAGAAAATTCCCGTTTACAACCTGAGCTATTATCTTCCGGCCGGTGAAACAACCGATAGAGACCCCTATAAAACTTCACTCATTTCACGCCGCAATCCTTTCGCTCTGAGATTGCCCGTTGCTTTGGAATATCGCAATTTTTTGATGGACCGGTATATATTATTTTTTCAAGCGGGATTGGATGCGGGCTATTTGTTCGGTTTTTCAGACAGCAGGGCACACAATCCATATGTAAGCACTTTTTTTCAAACCAATGCTTCCTTTAAATTTGATCCCTATTTTGCCGCAGGATGGTATTATGAATTCCCTTGGATTCTCTGGCAAACCGAAATTGTTTTTCGTCCGGTTATATCGCTTCCCTATTTTAACGGTGCTTACGCATCGGGAAATTATAAAAATGCTTCGTCCGAAGCAGGAGTTTTAACGCAAAAAGGATCTTATATCGGCTTGCATTTTACTTGGTATTTACCCCGTCCTGCATCGCGCGTACAAGCCGCATGTGCCGGAAGTGTGCAAAGTAAAATCGTGAGAAAGCGACAGAAGGCACAAGAAAGAGCCAAACGGAGAGCCGAAAAAGAAGCCGAAAAACAACGCAGGAAAATTGCCAAAAAGAAAAAACGCAAGAAAAAGAAACGTTTTATTTTATTTTAATTTTTTTAATTTTAGCTTTAAATTAAATCTCCATGAAAAAACATGTAGTCCAATTATTTATCATCATCACCATATCTGCGATTACTTATCAATGTTCTACTGTCAAATTGACAGGAAGAAAACAACTGAATTTGGTTCCCAAACAACAATTGCTTCAAGCATCTTTTGCTCAATATGACCAATTTTTAAAAGAACATAAACTCTCTAAAGATCAGGCCAATCAAGAAAGAATCAGAAGAATTGGAAGGCGATTGGTCAAAGCGGTTGAAAAATATTATCAATCCAAAGGATGGACAGAAGACTTGAAAGGTTATGACTGGGAATTCAACCTGGTGGCCGACACCATTATGAATGCCTTTTGCATGCCCGGTGGTAAAGTGGTATATTTTGAAGGCTTATTGAAAGTAACCCCTAAGGACGAACATATTGCCGCCGTCATGGGACATGAAATCGCACATGCACTTGCCAATCACGGAGCCGAACGCATGA
>JALVDN010000129.1 GCA_027008965.1 Flavobacteriales bacterium
CCTACCTCACTTTATACACCTTTTCTACCGAAAATTGGCATAGACCCAAAGATGAAGTGGACACGCTCATGGAACTTTTAGCCGAAACAGCCGTCAAAGAAACCGATAATCTCATAGAAAATAACATCAAGTTGAATATTATCGGAGATTTATCAGGCTTACCCGAAGGGGTAAAAAAATCTTTTGATCAAGTGTGCCAAGCAACCGGAAAAAATCATGCGCTTACACTATCATTAGCCGTAAACTATGGAGGAAGAAATGAAATAGTAAGGATGGTTCAAAACATTTTAAAAGACCGGCCGGATATAGAACCCGGAAAAATTTCAGAAAAATGGGTGGAAAATTTCCTGGATAGTGGTAACTTGCCGGATGTAGATTTGATGATTCGAACGGGCGGTGAAAAACGCATCAGCAATTTTTTGCTTTGGAAAATTGCTTATGCCGAGTTATATTTTACGCCCGTTTTATGGCCCGATTTCGGTAAGAACCAATTTTTTGAAGCCATTGCGGATTATCAAAAACGAGAAAGACGTTATGGAAAAACAAGTGAACAAATTAAAAATGAATAAGTATAAATTTTTTATTGCTTCTGTCCTTTTTTATGCTCTGACTTCCTGGTCATGGGGGCAAGAAAGCAAATTTTATGTGATCGACAGCATTGCATTTGAAGGACTATCACTATATAACCCACAGACAGTAAAAAGTTTTTTGGGGATAAAAAAAGGAGATTTAATAGAAGTTCCGGGTACAGCCGTATCCGACATGGTCAGAAAACTCTGGATGAGCAAGGAATTTGAAGATATCCAGGTTTTTGTTGAACCTGTTAGTGAGGGCAAAGCCATTTTGATTTTTAAGCTCAAAGAATCTCCCCAACTATCTAAAGTGTTGATTAAAGGCGTGAGTAAATCCAGGGCCAAAAGTTTTATTGAAGACTTGAAATTAAACAAAGGGAAAATCTATGTTAACCAGGATTTGTTGAAACGTATTGAAAGGCATATTAAAAATTATTATATCAAAAAAGGATTTCTGAATACCCGGGTCACTCATCATATTATTAAAGATACGGTTCCCGGAAAAGTATTGGTAGTATCCAATGTAAAAAAAGGTAAAAGAGTAAAGATTTTGGATATTAACTTTCACGGAAATAAAGCCTTCAAAAAAGGAAGATTATTGCGTAAGCTCAAAAAAACCAAAAGAATCAATCCGCTCAGATTTTGGAAATCTTCCAAATACATTGAAGAAGAATTTAACAACGACTTGCAAAACCTGGTGGAATTTTATCACTCAAAAGGATATAGAAATGCACGAATCGTAAAAGACAGTGTCTACAAAGCCGGAGAAGACTTACTGGCCATTGATATATACCTCAACGAAGGGAAAAAATATTATTTCGGTGATATCAAATTTGTAGGAAATTCGGTTTATCCCGAGCGTCAACTTGCCAAAATATTGGGCATCAAAAAAGGTGATCCGTATAATGGTAAACTCCTCAAAGAGCGCATCCAAAACCCCAAAAAACCCGATGGAATAGATTTGACCAATTTATATCAAAATAACGGTTATCTCTTTTCAAGGATAACTCCCGTTGAAGTGGGAATAAGAGGAGATAGTATTGATTTTGAAATCAGAATTTATGAAGGAAAAATAGCTTACTTTAATAATATTACGATCAAAGGAAACGACCGGACGAAAGATTATGTGATTCTTCGTGAATTAAGAACTTTACCGGGTGAAAAATACAACAAAGAGTTGGTGGTGAGAACAGTGCGTGAATTGGCCCAACTTCAACTTTTCAATGCTGAAAATATTGAACCCAAATTCAAAAATGTTGATCCTGTTAACGGTTTGGTGGATATTGAATGGAATGTGGAAGAAGGCGGAGTGAGTCAAATTCAACTTCAAGGTGGTTATGGTGGCGGAACTTTTATGGGGACCTTGATGCTTAGCCTGAACAACTTTGCTTTGGGCGATGTTTTCAAGAAAAAAGCATGGACTCCCGTCCCCATGGGTGAAGGCCAGCGCTTAAGCATAAGTGCCAACATGTCGTTCCTGTTTAAATCATACAGCATTTCCTTCATGGAACCATGGCTTGGCGGTAAAAAACCCCAGTCACTTTCCATTTCTGCATACAGCTCTGTGACCTATCAACCCAAAGAAGGTTCCACTTATTATGCACTCAATCCCGATTACAATAAAAAATTCAAGATTCTGGGTCTTGGCTTGGGACTTGGAAAAAGACTTTCATGGCCCGATGACTTTTTCAGTATCTCCCACTCATTGAGCTATCAACATTATAAACTTCAAAACTATGCCGGTTACTATGGCATCACAGCACTCTTCGGTTTCTCTACCGGAACATCCAACAATTTAAACTATACGCTTACACTCGGTAGAAAATCAAGCGGACCAAATCCTATCTTTCCTTTAGGCGGAAGCGATTTTGTATTCAGTGCACAACTCACGCCACCCTATTCTTTATTTAATAATGTGAATTATAAATATTTAGAACAACATCCTGATTATCAAGATGAAAACGGGAATCCAGATTATGCCAAAATCAATCAAGAAAAATACCGGTGGTTGGAGTTTTACAAACTCAAATTCTCCGGAACATGGTACACCCGAATTTATGACAAACTCGTATTGAGAAGCAAAACCGAATTCGGATTGATGGGTGCCTACAATCATGATTTGGGCATTCCTCCCTTTGAGCGTTTCTACGTAGGTGGCGACGGCCTCCAACAAGGATATTTCGATTCACGTGATATTATCCCGCTACGCGGTTATAATGCCAATGACTTAAACCGGGAAGCCCTCACCGGTGCCGTCAGAGGAGGTGTGGTTTACAATAAATTTTCATTGGAATTGCGCTATCCGCTTACATTGAAACCACAAGCATCCATATGGGTGCTGGGTTTTGCCGAAGGCGCCAATACCTACTCAGACGTGAAAATTTACAACCCTTTTCAACTGAAACGATCCGCAGGCTTGGGAATGCGTGTATTCATGAGCATGTTCGGACTACTCGGTGTGGATTTCGGTTATGGTTTCGATCCGGTATATATCAACGGCGTTCCACGTAAACAGGGATGGAGAACTTCATTCATAATCAATCAACAATTATAAAAATATTAACTTTGGTATGATTATTTCATAAACAAAATCACAGATGAAAAAATACATATTCATAATATTTCTGTTTTCTGCACTGTTTGGAGTTCAAGCCCAAAGGACCAAACTCCGTATGGCTTATATAGATATGGAAATGATTCTTGACAGCATTCCCGAATATAACAAAGCCTTGCAAGAACTGGATACCAGGGTGCAGCAATGGAAAACCAGGATGGATCAAATGAGTCGTGAAATTGAAGATTTGAAAAAAGAACTGGAAGCCGAAAAACTCATGCTGACCGAGGATTTATTAAAAGACAAAAAAGAAATCATTGCTTTCAAAGAAAGTCAATTAGAAAAATTTCAGATGGAAAAATTCGGGCCGAATGGAGATTTAGCCCTTCAACGACAACTTATTCTCAAGCCCATCCAAGACCGCGTATTCAATGCGGTTCAAAAAATCATTCAAACCCGCCACTATGATGTGGTCTTTGATAAATCGAGCAAGGAAGCCGGAATCATTTATGTTTCGGAGAAATTGGACATTACGCCTTTGGTTTTGAAAATCCTCCGGAAAGAGAAATTGAAAGAAGAAAGAAAGAAAAAACTAAAAAACAGAAAAAACAAAAGAAAAAAATCTACCAAAGAAAGTATCAGAGAAAAATATGAAGCGCGTAAACGACGCTTAAAAGCCGAAAAAGAAGCCAAACAAAAAGAAAAAGCACAACAAGAAACAGAACAAGAAAACAATTAAACAGATATAACTATGAAACAATTGAAATTTATTTTATTAGGAATGATGATGGTATTGGGCATGACCCATACACATGCACAACAAAAAATAGGACATATTGACGTGCAAAAAATTCTGCAGGAAATGCCTGAATATAAACAAGCACAGGCCGAACTGAAAAAATTGTATCAAACCTATCAACAAGAGTTTGAGCAAATGCAAAAAGAGTATTACGCCAAGCTTCAAAAATATCAACAAGAGGCCAAAAGCGTAAGCCAGGAAGAAAACCAACGTCGCGGACAAGAACTTCAACAAATGGAAAAATCCATTTTGGAAGCCCAACAACGTATCCAGGAAGATTTGGCCAAGAAAGAAGCGGAAAAAATGAAAGCCATCCAAGATAAACTGATGAATGCCATCCAAAGTGTAGCCCAAGAAAAAAAGTTTGACTATATTTTGGACAGCTCGGCACCTTCCAGTGTTTTGGTAGCCAACGGCCCTGACATCTACAATGATGTGAAAAAGAAACTAGGCTTATAATAAACCTGAACATGACAAAAATCTTAGCGCCCGTCCGGGCGCTTTTTTATTTCATTAAAAAACACTAAATTTGTGATAGCTAACAATTTAAACAAACTCACCATGAAAAAAATTACACTCATTCTTTCTCTTTTACTTGCCTACACGGGATTTTCACAACCCGTGATAACCGCCGTCATTGACGGAACATGTACCGGCGGAACGCCAAAAGTGGTTGAAATATATGCCAAAGGAACTGTTGATTTCGCTAATTTTTCTTTGGAAAGACAAACCAATGCCAATACTACGTGGGGAGCTACTTTTTCCTTGGCATCATTCGGAACGGTAACGAATGATTTTGTATATGTATATTATGATGGAAGTAATAATAATTTTGCTACCGAATTTCCATCGGCCGCTTCCAAACCTTCTGCAGAAGATAATGTGGTGAGTATTAATGGTGATGACAGAGTAAGAATAATAGACAGTAACAATGCCGTTGTAGATATTTTCGGTGAAGACGGTGTTGATGGTACCGGAACTGCTTGGGAATACATAGATAGTTATGCTAAAAGAAACGATGGTATGGGACCTAATCCTTCTTTTACGGTAAGCGAATGGACCTTCGGTGGACCCGATGCCTTGGACGGCAAATGCAGTCAAAGTGATGGAGATCCATTAGAAAATGATATCCCGGGAGGAGTTGCAGGTTATTTATTTACGCAATCTTATCAAATTGAAGGATTGAAATTATATCCCAACCCCGTTACAGCCGGATTTTTCAGCATTCAAACCGTTAATAATGACACTAAAACGCTTCGGATTTTTGATATTTTGGGCAAACAAATGATCGCCACAGAAGTTGAAAACGGAGAAAAAATAGATGTTTCATCGCTCAAACAAGGAATGTATTTCGTAAAAATTAAGGATAGCGAAAATAATACTGCCACCATTAAGCTGATTATTAAATAAACAAATACTTTTTCATAACTTGGAAAACCACCTGACTTTTACGGGTGGTTTTTTATTTTTGTGACAAAACTCATATTTTTGCACAAAATTTATCCAAAATGAAAAAAATATTTCTCTTTGTTGTATTATCACTCGGTCTGATTTCCAAAGCCCAAGAGAATGGGAAAATCATTTCCGTTTCATCGGACGAGTTTCAAAACTATATTGAAAAATACGGAACGGAGCAACTCATTGATGTCCGCACTCCTCAAGAATTCAATGCAGGACATATTCCCGGTGCTAAATTGGTGAATATCTACACCCCCACCTTTAAACAAGATATTTTAAAAGCTCTAAAAGACAAAGAAAAACCGGTATTAATTTATTGCCGTTCCGGAAACAGAAGCATGGTTGCAGGCAGGTATTTGGAAAAAAAGGGCTATCTTGTCATTAATTTAAAGTACGGAATAAAAGATTGGATTAGACAAAATAAACCCATAAAAAAATAAGCCATGATGCAAAAATTCAGTATGATATTGTTGGTTATTTTCTCCATTATAGTCAGTTGTACGCAAGAAAAACAGAAAGCAAAATCCGCTCAGGAGCAAAACATGGAAAACTATAAAAAGGAAAAAGGCGACCATGTGTTGCACAGTGAAGAATTAAAAGTTTTAAGCCCGGAGGAAAAACAACAATATATCAACGAAGCCAAAGAAATAGCCCGGACTGCTTTTAAAATTTTCTCTTCACATCTAAACAAATACTTTACGAAGCATGATCCGGTTAAAGCCATTGAATATTGCAATAAAAATGCCATATCTATTACAGATAGTCTGAGCCAAGCACACGGTGTGAAAATAAAAAGGACATCGTTCAGAATCAGAAATCCCGAAAACAAACCCACAGAACAAGAAGAAAAAGTGATGGAAATATACAAGGAGCGAATTCATAAAAATTTAAAACCCGAACCTTATATGCATTATGATGAAGACGGTTATCCTCATGTATATTTACCTATTATGGTTCAAGAAAAGTGTTTGATGTGTCACGGTGATCCCAACAAAGATATCCCTCAGGAAATAAATCAAAAATTAGCGGAATTGTACCCTAATGACAAAGCCATCTTCTTCAAAAAAGGTGATTTGAGAGGAATTTGGTCTATCCGCTTTCCTAAAAAAATGAAATAAATTAGTAATAAATCCAAATATTGTTTTATATTTGCACAACTAAATTAAATGAGTACCATGAAAAAATTATTAGTATTACTAGTTGCCGCAGGATTAATAGGATTGGTTTCCTGTGGTGGTGGAGAAGAAAAAAGTGCTGCAGACAAAGCACAAGAAGCCGTTGAGCAAAAAGCCAACGAAGTAAAAGAAGAAGTTAAAGAAGCCGCAGAAGAGGTGAAAGAAAAAGCCGAAGAAGTTAAAGAAGCAGCTCAAGAAGCCGCAGAACAAGCTTCATCCGGCAAGGATGGTAAAACGCTTTTCACTGAAAACGGTTGTGTGGCATGTCACAAAGAAACCGAAAAAAGCGTTGGACCTTCTTTGAAAGAGATTGCCGCCAAATATGCCGGAGACAAAGACAAAATGAAAAAATTCTTGAAAGGAGAAGCCGAAGCTATTGTTGACCCCGCACAATTTGCAGTGATGCAACCTAATTTGAACATCACAAAAGGGATGAATGATGCTGATTTGAATGCACTTGTTGATTATTTGATGAGTATAAAATAAACAGCATTCTATAATTACTTAAAGAGGCTTCGTTAGCCTCTTTTTTTATTTTTTATTGTTAATAAAAATTTATCAAAATGAAAAAAATAGTTTTTGTTTTATTAGTTTTGGGGTTTTCATTGGTCACATTCGGCCAAGAACAAGAAAAAGAAACCCCAAAATGGACCAAAAAAGGACATTTGGCACTTTTGTTTTCGCAAAATGCATTTGAAAACTGGGCGCAAGGCGGGCAAGACGCTCTTGCCGGTAATTTGAAAATCAATTATGATATCAACTACAAAGAAGGTAAAAACGATTGGATTACCAAGTTTTTTGTCGGATACGGGCTGACACATATTGACAATGTAACCAAAAAAAGTGAAGATATTTTTGAAGTTAACTCCATTTACGGAAGAAACATCAACGAGCTTTGGAAATATTCTTTTTATGCCAATTTCAAAACGCAATTCACACCCGGATATGATTATACTACAAGTCCCTTTACTAAAATTTCTAACGCTTTTGCCCCGGCCTTTTTATCTGCCGGACCCGGTATTTTCTATAAAAAAAGCGATGATTTTTATATGAATTTTGCGCCTGTTACTTCCAAAATCGTGATTGTCACCGACCCTGATTTGAATGCCTTGGGTTTATATGGCGTGAAACCTGGTGAAAGTATACGGTATGAATTGGGGATGAACTATCAATTATTTTTCAGAATCAAGTTAATGGAAAACGTGAGCTTGGAAAACATGCTCAATTTGTTCAGTAATTATCTTGACAATCCTCAAAATATTGATGTAGATAACAAATTTTCACTTCATATGAAAGTGAATAAATACCTTTCGGCAGGATTGACCATTCATACTTTATATGATGACAATACCTTCCCCGGCACTCAAATTTCGGAAGTATTCGGATTAGAATTCGGGTTGGACTTTTAGCTTTATTATAAAAAGGTTAGCATAATTCCGAATTTGACATCATAAAGCGGAATATGTTCTCCATTCACTTTAACTTGCGGGCTGAACAAATCGTTCAGCCCGTAATATATATAAGCATTAAGTTCTCCATAGCCTATATAGAGATGAATACCATATTGCCATCTGTTGGTTAAAAAACTAAGATGCCTGTATCTTACGGTTGCAAAATCATTTTCAAATTCAGAGAAAGCATCCGTTACATAAGAAAAAGTCATTCCCGTATAAAGACGCCAAAATTTATATTTTTTAGGTGTACTGGTTCTTAATCTAACTTCAATGGGAAGTATTAATTTTTTAACAGCAAAAAGATTGGATTTATAATCTCCCGGCTGAATGAGTTGATATGAAACCGTCCCATCCGTTTCGTCCACTATGACTTTCAAATTTTGATAGTATAAATCCTTTCCGTAACCCAGTCCAACTCCCAAACCTATATTTCTTCTCTTATTCAAAGGTATATCCCTGATAAAACCAAAAGCATAAGCATGTGAAAAACCCAATTGTTTTACATCCGGATATAAATTCCTTAGAGAAACATAACTAAGTTGAAAAAATAATTGATCTTCCAAATAAAATGTAAAATCAGGATGACGGATTGAATCCTGACCGCGAAGTAACCCAACACCCAAAAACCATATAAAAACCAACCATACATTTTTTTTCATCAATGAAAATTTTAGTAAATTTAAAAATTAAATCCGAACGCTCTTCATTTATGACAAAGTATAGAAGAATACTAATTAAACTGAGTGGTGAATCCCTTGCAGGGGATAATAATTCAGGTATTGATGTGGATATTATAAAAAGAACCGTTCAAGAAATAAAAACACTTTTAGATAATCGAATTCAAGTAGCCCTGGTGATTGGCGGAGGTAATTTTTTCAGAGGGCTTCAGGGAGCAGGAAAATTTTTAAATCGTGTGGATGGAGATTACATGGGAATGCTTGCTACGATTATGAACGCTGTGGCCTTAAGAAACTTTTTCAGGGAAATGGGAATAAACGCACATGTGATGAGCGCTTTAAAAACCGAAAAAATCACCGAAGATTTGTATCCCCCCAAGGCCATTGACTTGTTGGAAAAAGGACAAGTAGTTATTTTTGCAGGAGGAACCGGCAATCCTTTTTTTACAACGGATACGGCCGGTGTTTTAAGAGCTGTTGAAATACAGGCCGATGTTATGCTCAAAGCCACAAGAGTGGATGGTATTTACAATAAAGACCCCGAAAAACATAAAAATGCTGTCAAATTTGAAAAAATTTCATATAATGAAGCGCTGGAAAAAAATCTACGTGTGATGGATTTAACAGCCTTTGCCCTTGCCAAAGAAAACGGTTTACCCATTATTGTTTTTAATTTTAATCAACCCGGAATACTGGAAAAAATCGTTATAAAAAAAGAATCACTCGGAACTATTGTACATTAAAAAATATAACTATGAACGAAGAACTGGAACTCATACATCAAGATGCCAAAGAACACATGGAGAAATCTTTGCATTTTTTTACGGAAGAACTTTCCGCCATCCGTGCAGGCAAGGCATCTCCTTCCATGTTGCAGTTGGTTGAGGTGGAATATTATGGAAGTAAAACACCCATAAGCCAAGTGGCCAATGTAAACGTTAGAGATGCCCAAACACTGACCGTTCAAGTATGGGATAAAAATATGTTGCAAGAAGTGGAAAAAGCCATTCGCAATGCCAACCTGGGATTCAACCCTGTTAATAACGGAGATATTTTAATTATTAATGTTCCTCCACTCACCGAAGAAAGAAGAAAACAATTGGTTAAAAAAGCACATGAAGAAGCAGAAAAGGCAAGAATAAGCATAAGAAACATCCGTAAAGACGCTAAAAAACACATTGAAAACCTGGAAAAAGATAAAAGTATTTCCGAAGACATGGCCAAACTGGCCCTGGAAAAATTACAAAATTTGACAGATGATTACATCAAAAAAATAGATGAAAAACTGGAGAAAAAAGAAAATGATATAATGACCGTATAATTCAAAGCATTATGAGCAAAAAACAACAAACAAACGATAAAGAACGAGAAGCCAAACTAAAAGCCCTGAAACTTACCATTGAAAAACTGCAGAAAACCTTTGGTAAAGGATCGGTGATGACCATGGGCGATGAACCCGTTGAACAGATGGATGTGATTCCGAGCGGGTCGGTAGGACTTGATTTGGCACTCGGTGTTGGAGGATACCCTCGGGGCCGTGTTATAGAAATTTTCGGACCGGAATCATCGGGTAAAACAACTCTGGCACTTCATGCCATCGCCGAAGCTCAAAAAAACGGTGGTATTGCCGCTTTTATTGATGCCGAACATGCCTTTGACAGGTTTTATGCCAAGAATCTCGGCGTGGATTTGGAAAATCTTATCATCTCACAACCCGATTTCGGAGAGCAAGCTTTGGAAATTACCGATAACCTCATCCGGTCGGGTGCTGTGGATATTGTAGTGATTGATTCGGTGGCGGCGCTCACTCCCAAAAGTGAAATTGAAGGCGAAATGGGCGACTCCAAAATGGGATTGCAAGCCCGGTTGATGTCGCAAGCACTCAGAAAACTTACAGCTAATATTTCCAGGACCAATGCCGTGGTTATTTTTATCAATCAATTGCGTGAGAAAATTGGAATAGTGTTCGGTAATCCTGAAACAACCACTGGTGGTAATGCTTTGAAATACTATGCTACGCAACGCTTGGATGTAAGAAGAACCGGATCAGTCAAAGACAATCAAGGCAATATCTTAGGTAACAGAACCAAAGTTAAAGTAGTCAAAAATAAAGTGGCTCCACCGTTTAAAATCGCTGAATTTGATATTATGTACGGCCAGGGTATTTCACGTTCCGGAGAAATTTTGGATTGGGGAGTTGAACTCGGCGTGATTCAAAAAAGCGGTGCATGGTATAGCTATAAAGGAAGTAAGCTGGGTCAAGGACGCGATTCGGTTAAAAGAATGCTGGAAGACAATCCCGAGTTAATGGAAGAACTGGAAGCCGCGATATACGAAAAACTCCAAGAACAATAAGAAGATTAAAGTAGTTGATCCTTGTTCTCTAAAAAAGCGGATGCATCTTTGATATTTTCAGGGATTAAATAATGTCCCGAATCGTATTCCTTGTATACGTGTTTTATCTGATGACGGGATAAAACCGAGGGAATTTGCCGGGCCAAAGATACCGGAATAATCTCATCCGCCACACCATGTGAAGCAAAAATTTTCAAGTCTGAAGTATCTCCTTGTGGAATTTCAGGCATAGCCGGCTCATGAATATAACCGCTGAAGGCCACGGTTTTTTTGAAATGTTCCGGAAAAAGAAATAGCAAAAGATAGGATAATATACTTCCTTGACTGAATCCCAGGAGATTGGCCTTATCATTAAAACCGAAATACCGGAGTAGATAATTCATATTTTCTATGACAAGATGGGCGGCATGATGCATATCTTTTGCATTGATTTGTACGCTTCCATCCGGCATAAAAGCAATGGGATACCAGGCATAACCGCCAAAAGAAAGTGAAAGAGGGGCTCTAAGAGCTATGATAAAATAATCATTTGGAAGTTGATCTTGTAACATAAATAAATCCACCTCATTACTTCCATATCCATGAAGCATAAACAGAGGTTTTTTGTTTTCAGGAGATTTATTACGGCTGTAAACGTAATGTAATTTGTGCATCATCAATCCACCTTCTCAATTTTGAGATCGGGACTAATACGCAAGATAAAAGATGCCCGGTTCTTGAATCCGGTTGAAGGATTGAAACCATACATGTATATACGCGATGTTTCTTGTGTTTTTCCAAATTGTTTTAAACCCTCAAAAAGATTTTCGGCATTGGCTAATCTAACCAGCAAGTCAAACATGGTATCATAGCCGTTTATAAAAGTCCCCGTAGGCAATAGCGCATATTTGTTTTTTACATATCTGGACAATCGCGCATCGGGGGTTTTCAAATCGGGTGAAGGGAAATGAAAATTAACCGAGGCCATTTTATTCACATCCAATGTTTTGAAATTCTTGAGATTGATTAGCGTATATACATTCATTTTTTTGGTGTCGGACATTCCGTCCAAAATGGAAATAATATTGGCCACCAATGACAAATCTTTGCTAACAATGACAATTTGGTTGGTTTTAAAAGACAAAGCACCTTTCAGCTCATAATCTTTAATCCAATTTTTTCCTTTTTTTCTATGTGCTCTCACTATATTCAGCGTTCCCAATTCCGATGCAACTTTCTTCACCGTTTCTTCGGCATCCGCATCATGTATAATCACAAATTCATCGGAAGGTGTTTTGATTTCTTTTAGATAGGCTATCATATGCTCGGCCAAAGCCGTGGAATCAGGCATGGTTTGAACCAAATTGGGATAACCGTTCCAGTTTTTTAATGCAGGAACAACAACCGGTGTATTAAACACACTCAAT
>JALVDN010000130.1 GCA_027008965.1 Flavobacteriales bacterium
AAAAGCTTTACCCTTAAAAAATATTAAAGAATTAGCCGGAAAATTGGATGCTGATATAGATTTGAAGGCCAGGGTCTCGGATATGGAAAAACAACACACGGAAAAAATTAAAGCCAAAGGATATTTTAATTTGGAAAATTTTGTTTTTGTTTCCGATTCGGTTCCCTTGCCGGTTCGAATAAATAAAGCCCAAACCGAAATAACCCCCGTGGGTTTAAAATTTGATGTGAAAGAACTTCAAGCGGGAGAGAGCGATTTCAATTTATCGGGCAATATCACCAATTATTTGGCTTACTTCACCGGAAAAGACAGTGTATTGGAGGCACGCATGAAATCCCATTCCAGGTTCATCAATATGAATGAGCTTATGAGTGCAAGCGGAGAGGAGGAAGTTTCTTCCGATACTACCACTGTTCAAACATTCAGAATACCTGCCGGAATTAAAGCCAATGCAGAATTTTCAGCGGATAAAATCTTATATAAAGACATGGAATTGGCTGATGTGAAAGCCCAAGCCAAAGTGGAAAACAAAAAAGCCGAGTTGGCTACTGTTTTGATGAAAACTTTCGGAGGAGAAATGCAATTACAAGGCATATATGACAGTGAACCCGAGCAGGTGGTAACCTCTTTGAAAATGAAAATGCAAAAAATGAAAGTGGATGAAACTGCCCGTTCGCTTACTTATTTTAAAGCCTATGCGCCTATTCTGAAATATTTTGAAGGAATTTTCGGGATGGATTTTGATTTAAACGTCCGGCTCGATGATCAAATGAACCCCATACTATCCACCACGGATGCCCAAGGAAAGTTTGAAGCATTGAATCTACGCCCCGAGAACGTCGAATTTTTCCAAAATGCCGCACAAGTGTTGAAGTTGGATGCCTTGGCCAATCCAGTTTTATCCAAAGCCGTGGCCCGTTTCGGTATTGAAGACGGAAACTTGAACATCAACCCCTTTGATTTCAAAGTCAACGGAATGAAATCCAAGTTAGGAGGAAGCGTAACCTTGGACAAAAAATTGGACTTGGATTGGAACCTGGAAATTCCTGTAGAAAAACTGGGAGCACAAGCCAATCAATGGCTTAATTCCATTCAAGGTGAGCTAAGTAAATTGGGACTGAAAACCAATCAAATCAAAACCGTTTATGTGACCCTTAAAATTACGGGAGATATCAACAAACCCTCCATCAAACCTGTTTTCAGAAAAGGCGAAGGCATGCAAGGGTTAACCGAAACCGTAAAAGAAACCGTGGTGCAAACCGTGAAGCAAGAGGCTCAACAATTGGAGGATACACTCCGTCAAAATCTGGACGCACAAGCACAAGCATTGATTCAACAGGCCGAACAACAAGGCGACAGACTGATAGCCGAAGCCCAAAAAATGGCCGAAAAAATCAAAAAAGAAGCCGATAAACAAGCTGAAGAATTGATTAAAAAAGCCGGCGATAATCCCATTGCCAAATTTGCGGCTCAAAAATCCGCCGAAAAACTCAAGAAAAAAGCCTATCAAAAAGCGGATGCCCTTGTAGAAGAAGCCAAACGAAAAAAACAAAAACTCATTGAAGAAGCCAAAATCAAAGCCCAAAAAATCAGAGAAGGAAAACTGGTCAAATAAACTCAATTTTTAGCATGTTTAAAACGCCGGTGTATCCAATAATAATCTTCCGGATGCTTTTTGATGCTTTCTTCCAGCAATTCAAAATAACGGCGCGTAATTTCAAAATCCGGTAATTCACGCGGGTGGTCGGTGATGGGAACAATACGTGTGGCATACCTTCCTCGTTTCACCTTTTTAATTTCCAAAAAAACAACCGGAATATCGTATTTTTTGGCAACCTCTTCGGCGCCGGTGTGAACCGGTATTTCTTTCCCGAAAAATTTCAACCATAATTGGGCTTTGTGCGGTAAGGGATTTTGATCACCCAAAAAACCGTAAGCCACTTTCTCTCCGCTTTTTTCCATGCGTGCAATATATCTGTATGTATCATAGGTTGGGACAAAGTCAAAACCGAATTTAGTACGTGATTTCAACATAAAATCATTCACAAACGGATTAGAAAGTTTTTTATAAACCGCCATGGGCCGGTGTTTTAACAAGGAGCCAGTGGAGATAAGCCACTCCCAATTTCCTTGATGTCCGCCATAGACAATCACCGATTTACCCTCGTCATAATATTGATTCAATATTTCGGCTCCATGAAAATCAAAACGTTTGGCTAATGCCTCACGGGAAATCGTGAAAGTTTTGATCATCTCTAAAAACAAATCCGCCAAATGCTTATAGAATTTCTTTTCTAATTGCTTCCGTTCCTGTGGTGATTTCTCCGGAAATGCAATTTCCAAATTTTTTTCAACCACTGGTCTTCTATAGCCAATCACATGATACAATATGATATATAACAAATCCGAAATCCGGTACAAAATACCAAAAGGTAAAACGGATAACAACCAAATGACGGGAGCTATAAAAAGATAAGAAATATAAGAACCGAACTTTTTCATTTCGTGCAAATTTAGGCAAACATTCCGGCAATACAATCCCCATTTATTTGATTTATTTGTTATGTGTTAATGGTATGATAACGTTTTGTGACATTTGTCATGTTTCAAAATTTTCAAATTGTTAATATTGACCCAAAATTCATAAAAATGTTTAACAAATGCTTGGAACATGCAGGATGGAGGTTGAAGTTTTTGATGTTCATTTTTTCTGTTGTTTTTTTTAATAATACTATTTTAGCTCAAAAACAAAATAATTTTAATTTGGGATATATTTCAGGCTATGAAGTGGTTTACAAATTAGATGATGCGGGAAATTGGATAGCATATCATGATGACCTGAGGCGGAAAAAAGGCACTTTTTTTAAACCGGTTGGTGAAATTTTTATAGATGATCGTTATTATACTTTATCCTTTGTTCGTCCGGATATATATGTTTATTGGAAACCGGTAGAAAAAATGTTCAAGGGTGAAAAATCAGTCAGATTTATTCCATATTATATAAATTCCGATAGTTTAAACGATTTTTTCGTTCAGTTTTATCCCGATTTACGGGAATTGGTGTGGAAAAGCAGAAAATAATGTGTTATTTTTCCAGCCTGATTATTTAGTTTTTCACTAAAATCGTAACCCACCCCACCAGTGTCTCCCGCCCTCGGTGGCCCCAAACAAATCCCCAAATTTTCCTTATCTTAATCCCGTAAAAACCAACCGCTTTGTCCGCCACGGTTTCACATACAACCCCAAGCTTCCCCTTCGGTGAGGAAATGGCCGCTCAGCATGCCGGCGGTGATTTTTCCACCCGCTATAAATTCAACGGCAAAGAACTGGACCCTCAGACTGGCTACTATTACTACGGCGCCCGCTACTATGACCCGGTCATTTCCAGGTGGTTAAGCATTGACCCGCTGGCGGAGAAGTATCCCGGACTCTCGCCATACAACTACACCGCTAACAACCCCGTGATGTTGGTGGATCCGGATGGGAAGCGTACGGAACCTCCTGTAAATGGACTGGATTGGTTTGCTGATGATACCGGAGAATATTTTTGGAATGAAGAGAAGCAAGTATA
>JALVDN010000131.1 GCA_027008965.1 Flavobacteriales bacterium
GGGAATCACGGGGACGGGTGGCGCCGGTAAATCTTCTTTGACAGATGAAATTATACGGCGGTTTCTTTTTGATTTTCCGGATAAAAAAATCGGTATTATTTCGGTGGATCCCACCAAGAAAAAAACTGGCGGAGCGCTTTTGGGCGACCGTATTCGTATGAATTCCATTCATCATCCCAATGTGTATATGCGTTCCATGGCCACGCGTTCGGGGAATGTGTCTATTTCACCTTCGGTGAAAGATGCGCTTTCCATTCTTAAAGCTTCGGATTTTGATTTGATTATTTTGGAAAGCTCAGGGATCGGTCAGTCCGATACACAGATTGTGGATTATGCGGATGTGAGCCTGTATGTGATGACACCTGAATACGGTGCGGCCACGCAGTTGGAAAAAATCGACATGCTTGATTTTGCCGATTTGATTGCCATCAATAAATTTGACAAACGTGGCGCGGAAGATGCATTGCGCGATGTAAAAAAACAATATCAACGCAATCATAAACTTTTTCATTTAGCGGTGGATGAAATGCCTGTTTACGGCACCATTGCTTCACAATTTAATGACCCCGGCGTGAACAAATTATACATGGCTTTGATTGAAAAAATCAATGAAAAAACCGGTGCCGATTTTCCCACTTCCTTTAAACCTACGGACGAAAATCCCAAAAAACATTTCATCATTCCGCCCAAGCGCGTGCGATATCTCTCCGAAATCGTGGAAACCAACACGCGCTATCATGAAAAAGCCAAACAACAAGCCGAAACGGCTCAAAAGTTATATTCCATTTATAAAACCATTGAAACCATCACGGGAATTACGCCCCCTATAAATGATACAGGAATTGATGAAAGTTTCTTGCAAAATATCAAGGACAAAAACGCCTTGGATTTGAGTAGAAATTTGCTTGAAACCTTCAAAGAAACCAAGAAAAAATTGGAGCCGGAAAATTGGGAAAAGATTTTGCATTGGCCCGAAGTAGTGAAAAAATATAAAGATCCGGTTTATCGCTATCAGGTGCGCGGTAAAACCATTGAGGTGGAAACCCACACGGAAACCTTATCGCATTTGAAAATTCCCAAAGTTTCATTGCCCAAATACCAAGCATGGGGCGATTTGCTTTTATGGTTATTGAAAGAAAATGTGCCGGGTGAATTTCCTTATGCTGCGGGGATTTATCCTTTTAAACGAAAGGGTGAAGATCCTACGCGAATGTTTGCAGGCGAAGGGACGCCCGAACGGACCAACCGGCGTTTTCATTATGTGAGTTTGGGCATGCCCGCCAAACGTTTATCCACGGCTTTTGACAGTGTGACGCTCTATGGTAATGATCCGGATGAAAGGCCTGACATTTACGGGAAAATAGGTAATTCGGGTGTATCGGTTTGTTGTTTGGACGATGCCAAAAAGCTTTATTCGGGTTTTGATTTGGCCGATCCAAAAACTTCAGTTTCCATGACCATCAATGGCCCTGCCCCTATGATGTTGGCTTTTTTTATGAATGCCGCCATCGATCAGCAATGTGAAAAATATATCCGTGAACACGGGTTGGAACATTTGGTTGAAACCAAGTTGAAAGAAAAATATGATGACAGAGGATTGGAACGTCCGCGATATCACGGCGAACTTCCCGAAGGGAATGACGGTTTGGGACTTTTACTGTTAGGCGTTACGGGCGATGAAATACTTCCTCCGGAAGTATATAACAAAATTAAGGCGGAGACCATTTCCAAAGTTCGCGGAACGGTTCAAGCGGATATTTTGAAAGAAGACCAAGCGCAGAATACTTGTATTTTCAGCACGGAATTTTCGCTCCGCTTGATGGGTGATATTCAGGAATATTTTATCAAGAACAATGTACGGAACTTTTATTCGGTTTCCATTTCGGGATATCACATTGCCGAAGCGGGCGCAAACCCCATCACGCAGTTGGCCTTCACCTTGGCCAATGGATTCACCTATGTGGAATATTATCTTTCAAGAGGGATGCATATAGATGATTTTGCACCCAATCTTTCGTTTTTCTTTTCCAACGGAATGGATGCCGAATACTCGGTTATAGGGCGCGTGGCCCGTAGAATTTGGTCTAAAGCCATGCGCGAAAAATATGGCGCCAACAAGCGTTCACAAATGCTCAAATATCACATTCAAACCAGTGGACGATCGCTTCATGCGCAAGAAATTGATTTCAACGATATACGCACCACTTTGCAAGCCCTGTATGCCATTTATGACAATACCAATTCATTGCATACAAACGCTTATGATGAGGCCATCACAACGCCAACCGAAGAAAGCGTACGGCGTGCTATGGCTATCCAATTGATCATCAACAAAGAATTAGGCTTGGCTAAAAACGAAAATCCCATTCAAGGGGCATTTATAATTGAAGAACTCACCGACTTGGTAGAAGAGGCCGTATATGCCGAATTTGACCGTTTGACTGATAGAGGAGGTGTACTCGGTGCCATGGAGACCATGTATCAACGCAGCAAAATCCAGGAAGAAAGCCTGTATTATGAAAGTTTGAAATTGTCCGGTAAATTGCCCATTATCGGAGTGAATACTTTCTTACCCAAAGAAGGTGCCAAAATAGAAGTGCCGGGCGAAGTGATACGCGCCACTGAAGAAGAAAAACAACAACAAATAAGAACGGTTCGCAATCTTTATAAAACCTATGAAAAGGAAGCTCCCGTAGCTTTGAGACGTTTACAAGAGGCGGCTTTTCAAAACCGCAATATGTTTGAAGAGTTGATGGAGGCCGCCAAAGTTTGTTCGCTCGGTCAAATGACTTCGGCATTGTTTGAAGTGGGCGGACAATACAGGAGGAATATGTAGTTTCTCGCATTACCATTTATCAAACCACTGCTTGCAATGGTTTCTCTAACCATGCCTTTTGTCCTATTCTCCTTTTAGAGGCATTCAAATGGTATACCTTTGGCAGGTAAACCATAAAAAAACACTATGAAAAAAATTTTATTATTACTTGTAATTTTTATGATGGGGGAAATTTCTATACCTCGTCTGGCGGCTCAATCCATTGTGGATGAAGTAGTTGAAGAAGCAACCGACAAGTCTTTTTTCTTATTTTCACCGCGATTGGGTTTTGACTTGAAACAATGGTATCAAAACAATACACCCTACATAGATTATAAAGGAGGTATTGATTTGGGATTTTCTGCGGATTATTATTGGAATTGGATAGGTTTGGGATTGGATTTTGATTATATCAAAAACAGACCGGTAAATTTATATCCCACCGAGTTTGACGGCACAGACCCCGATAAATGGAAAACAAGTGAACAAGGTATCACGAGAATATTTTTAGGAATAGGACCGAGTTTCAAATATCAAACCAAAGGAAATTTCATGGCCGAATTGAATTTGCGCGGAGGTGTAGCTAATATTAAAGGCGGCAGAACAGAACATTCATATGATTTTCCTCCCGTGTTTACTTTGAATTTTCACGCAGGTTATGATGATAAAATGGTACCTTCGGGAAAAGCACAATTACGAGCCACTTATTTCTTCAATGAAAATTGGGGCGTTCAAGGGGGA
>JALVDN010000132.1 GCA_027008965.1 Flavobacteriales bacterium
AAATTTCTTCGGTGATTTTGAACAACAAAGCGTCTAAATTTTCGGGTCCGTGGATTTTAGGATTGAAAATTTTATAAAATTTCTTTTCCACCAAATCCATTATAATCGGAAGTTGTGCTTTAATTTGTTTTTTAGTAAAGCCCAGTTCTTTCAATCTTTTCTTCAGGTATTTTTGAACCGATTTCATGGCATTTTTCACCTTACGGCTATATTTGGGCTTATCTTCCTTGACACTCTCTTCCACATCTTCTGTCAAATCAACAAAATATTCTTTCCATTTTTGCTGTCGATAACGTTTTCTTTTGTATAAATAATCTTTCCTTTCCAAAGCGATTTGGCGTTTCACGGCTTTTTTAAATTCCGAAAAAGCACGATTCAAGGCTGTAACCGGATCGCGATCTTCTTCTACGATCAGGATGTTTTTTGATTTCAAATGGATGGAAATACTAACGCGATAGACTTTTTCTTTATTGAAAACGATTTCAATGATCAGGTCTTTGTCGTATTTCTTGAAAAGGTTTTCGTAGTAATCCTGACGATTCTTAATAATTTTTCTTACCTCTGCTTTAAAGGGTTCTTCCAGTTCGTTGTAGTTTTTAATTTCAAATCTGACCATAATTATTTTTTTATTTTGTTTTTATCAAAGTTAATAAAAAGAGGGGAGCTTGAATTCCCCTCTTTCGTTATTATTTATCTTGATTTATTTTTCTTTTTTGGTAAAGAATAACCTTTGTTTGAAATCTTCAATTTGTTTTTTCAGTTTATCAAACAAGTCTTTGGTTTCTTGTTTTTCTTGAATGGCGTTTTTCAGTTCTTTGATAGCTTCCGCCAAAGCTTTGTATTCTTTATCGCGTTTACCATAACCCAAGGCTTCGGCTAATTTAAGCTGATAATCGGCATTATCGAGCAAATTAACGGCTATTTCTATTTTATTTTCATCTTCTCCTTCCATGATTAATGCGGCCGCTTTGATATACTCTTCAGCACGCAAAACCGGTAGTGGAATTGCTTGCTCAACAATCACCAAGGTGTTTAAGGCTTGGACCAAAACGGCCAATGCTTCATCTTTTTTGCCTTGGTTGAGCAAGTTTACGGCCAGTTTCATGGCATCCGGATAAGTAGCCAAAGGCAAGTTATAAGTTTTGATAACAATTTCGCTTGCCAGATCATTCAGCATTTTCCGGGCGGCTTGATAATATCCTTCGTCCATGGCTTTTTGAGCGGCCTCGGTGATGGTATATACAGCCTGAATATCGGCTACCAAATCCCGAGTTTCATATTGAACATCTACCGGTATTAAGGCTAATTTAGGATCCTTGGCTACCAATACTTCAAGCTGACCTATTATTTTGGCTATTTCTTCCTCGGCTTTTTGAACCTCATTTTTTTGAATGTATTCAACAGCTTTTTGAGTTTCGGCCAAAATTTCCAAAGCGGCTTTGATGTTGTCACTCGATTCGCTTTGTGCTGATTTTACTTCCTCTTGAAGTGTTTCGGATACATTTTTGTTGAGTTGTTCCTCAGTCATCTGAGGTTTACCGGGCTTTTGAACGTTTTTGTGAATTTGTTCTGCTTTCATTTTATTTTCGTCTTTTAATTGTTTATTTTTTTCATTACAAGAGCTCATTCCAATTAAAACTACAATGGCAATCCATACTATATTTCTCATACTTTTTTATTTTTTGTTTTGATTGTAGAACAACCTTTCTTTGAATTTTTTGAGTTTTTCTTCTAATTCTTTCAAAGCTTTCTTCGTCTTACGTTCTTTGGACTTGTTTACATGATCTTTGAGTATAGTGATGGCATTAAACAATTCTGCGTACTCCTTGTCCTTTTTGCCATAGCCCATGGCTTCAGCCAGTTTCAATTGATATTCTGCGGCATCCAAAAGCGCTAACAATTGTTCTTTATTTTCTTTAAATGTCTTTTCGTTTTGTAATACATTTATTGCAGTTTTCACAAAAACTTCGGCACGCAAAACCGGAAGCGGTATAATTTCTTCTTGAACAACCATGGTGGTCAATGCTTGAACCAAAACATTAACGGCTTCTATGTTTTTACCTTCATGCATTAATTTAGCGGCCAATTTCATGGCATCGGGATAAGTTGCCATGGGCAAATAAGCCGTTTTGATAATCACTTCACTGGATAAATCGTTTAATATCCATTTAGCTTGTTGGTAATATCCCTTATCTATGGCTTTTTGAACATCTTTCATGATTTTTTCAACCGTTTTGACATCGGCCACCACATCTTTGGTTTCAACCGTTGCATCTACAGGAATAAGCGACATTTCGGGATATTTGGCCAACAACACTTCCAACTTTCCAACCACTTCAGCCAATTTTTCTTCGGCTTCTTTGTTTTTCTTTTGGGCTATCAAACCGATTACTTCTTGGGTTTGTTTCAAAACTTCCACTGCTTGTTGTGTGGCTTCACTTTCAGCGCTTTTTATTTTGGTGTCAATATTTTGACCTACGCGCGCTTGCATTTGTTCTTGACTCACTCCGGTTTTATTTTCTTGTGACAAACCGGACATACTTATCATTAATGCCAGAATGATTCCTAATACATTTGTTTTCATCTTTTTATATTTTACATAATTTTTCATATCAAAGTCATCAAAATACTTGCCACTACTATAAAATATGGTGATTATAAAACTTATTGTCAGTTTTGTTGTGTCAAAGTGTCGGTTTTTTATATAATTGTCAGCCTTTTTTTGGATTAATCTGTTATAAATCACTTTTTGTATCCCATTAATTCATGTATTTTTGTTTTAAAATCATAACCTGTAAATTTTTGAAAATATTTATTGACTTATGAAAAGAATCATTTTATTGTTTTTATTGCTTTCTTGGGGATGGATGTATTCCCAGGAAGCGGGAAATTTAAAAGGACGAGTGACGGATACGGATAGCGGCGAAGGCATACCGCAAGTTCTTGTTCAAGTTCAAGGAACTTCGTATCAAACACAAACGGATGAAAAAGGCTATTTCATTTTGGAGAATTTGCCCGTTGGAGAAGTAACGCTCATTTTCACAAAAGAAGGTTTTGAACCATTGAGTTTACCGGTGCGAATCAAGCCCGGAGAAATATCAGATTTGGGCAACGTATTATTATGGAAGTCGGGTGAAACGGCTTTAGATTTTGGTATTATTAACATCAGTGAACAGGAATTGGAGAGTGATGAGGAAAGTGCCGAAAACATATCGGGTATATTGCAGTCGGGTCAAGATGCTTTTTTGCGTGCGGCCAGTTTTCAATTCAGCCCGGCGCGTTTCAGTTTACGAGGATTGGATTCCAAGTATTCCACGGTTTATTTCAATGGCATTCCTATGAATCAGTCTTATGACGGGCGTCCGCAATGGAGCACTTGGGGAGGATTGAATGATGTGATGCGAGCCAGGGAATTTTTCACCGGCTTAAGCGCTTCGGATTATGGTATTCCCGGCTTGATAGGAGGTGTAAACTACAATATCAAAGCATCGGATATACGTAAAACTAAAAAAATATCTTATTCCA
>JALVDN010000133.1 GCA_027008965.1 Flavobacteriales bacterium
ATTTCGTTACATTGCTCCGGTTAGAGGGTTGATTACCAGGCATTTTAATCTTGGGAAAAAACATTTTGGGGTGGATATAGTGACTTCAACCAATACGCCTGTTAAGTCTGTAGAAGAAGGGACGGTTATTTTTTCGAATTGGACTTCGGACGCGGGCAACGTGATTAT
The DNA here is from genome assembly GCA_027008965.1 of Flavobacteriales bacterium. Lineage (GTDB taxonomy): Bacteria > Bacteroidota > Bacteroidia > Flavobacteriales > Flavobacteriaceae > JAADED01. The sequence goes on from JALVDN010000133.1 coordinate 169, forward strand.
CATAGCACATCCGTATAATTCATTTTCGGTGTATAAACATAACCAAAAGCTGTTGAAATCAACAGGAGATCGTGTAAAAAAAGGAGAAGTTATTGCTATGGCGGGTGATACGGGCGAAAATTCTACGGGTCCGCACCTTCACTTTGAGCTGTGGAAAAATAATCGTCCGGTGAATCCCGAGGATTATATTTTTTTCGGGGAATAGGGGTTTATCAAACCGAAAATTTATAAGGTGAAAAAAATTTTAATTAGCGGAGGAACAGGATTGATAGGTAGTCGTTTGACCGGTTTATTGGTTGAATCGGGATATGAAGTGAACATTTTAACGCGTTTTCCGGACAGGTATAAATCAACCACAAATGTCAGCTATTTTTTTTGGGATTGGAAAAAGAAGGAAATAGAAATGAAAGCTTTTGAAGAAGTGGATGTTTTGATTCATTTGGCCGGAGCCAATATTGCCGAAAAAAGATGGACCGATAAATATAAGGCGGAAATGGCCGGAAGCCGGATTTTGTCATTGAAGTTTTTGCAACGGATTTTAAAAGAAAATAATATTCCATTGAAACTGTTCATTGGTGCATCGGCTATTGGATATTACGGCTGTGTGACGGATGACCGGTGGAGAAAAGAAGATGATCCTCCGGGCGATGATTTTTTGGCTTTTTTGGTGAAGGAATGGGAAGACACTTCTTTTCAGATGAAGGATGTGGCGGAAAGAGTGGCAGTGTTACGAACAGGTATTGTTTGGGCACGTGAAGGAGGAGCATTTCCGAAAATGATTGGTCCGGTCAAATGGGGGTTGACATCTCCTTTAGGAAAAGGGAATCAATATTTGGATTGGATTCATGTGGATGATTTGGTTAGGATGTATCATTTTGTATTGAAACAATCTCATGTAGAGGGTGTTTATAATGCCGTAGCCCCCCGGCCTGTTACTTACAAAGAATTCGTAAAACTGGCTGCAAAAATTTTAAAAAGGCCATGCTGTTTGCCTGCTGTTCCTTCTTTTTTGTTGAAACTTGTTTTTGGTGAGCAAGCTTGTTTGATGTTGGAAGGCATGCCTATCAGCTCAGAAAAAATAATCCGTTCGGGTTTCCGGTTCCGGTTTGATAATGCGGAAGATGCTATTGGGGATTTGATTCAATCATCCTGAATGATGTATAAATGCGGTTCTTTCCTGTCAAATTCGGGTTGAATGTTGGTGTGGGTCACGCCGAATTTTTCTCTTAGGAGTTTTTCGGCTTTCTCACAAATTTTATCAAATTCTGAAATTTTGATGTCACCTTCCAAGGCCATGTGGGCTTCAAAGTGGATTTCGTGTTCGTTGAGGCGCCAAATGTGAATGTGATGAACATTTTTAACGCCGGAAATGTTTTTTAATTCTTTATTGATTTCTCCCAAATCAATATTGCCGGGAGCAAATTGCATGAGAATTTCAAAGGCTTCTTTCCATAATTTGTAGGCAATGAAAATCAGATAAACCGCAATGATGAGTGAAATGATTGTATCCACCCCATAGAGAGATTTATATTTCATCAACAATCCGCCGATAAGAACGGCTATAGATGTGAGCATGTCCGTAAACAGATGAATATATGCCGATTTGATATTTAGATTGTTCCGGGCATCTTTGTGAAGCAATAAAACACTCAATCCGTTGGCTACAATGGATAATGCCGCAAGCCAGATCACTATCCCCGCTTGAATTTCTTCGGGTTGAAAAAACCTTTTTACGGATTCAACAATCAAATAAAATGCCACCACAAAAAGAGTGGAAGCATTGATGAAAGCAGCAATGATTTCGGCCCGTTTGTAACCGTAGGTTTGCCGTATGTTTTGTTTTTTTCCGGTGGAGAGCTTATTGGCTGCATAGGAAATGACCAATGCCAGCACATCCGAAAAATTGTGGGCGGCATCGGAGAGAAGTGCCAAACTACCCGACCAAATGCCCCCAATGATTTGCGATAGCGTAATGAGAACATTCAATAAAACCGTAAAACCTAAATTCCTTCCGGAAATGTGATGATGGTGTCCCATTCTGAAATGTATTAAAATTTCACAGATAGATTGAATTGAAGTCCTTTATTAGGCGGAACATAACGGCATACACCTCCTACACAAATCAATCCGCCGCGTTGTCGTGCATAACTTATACCCAATCTGTTTCCTTTATCCGTATACGCTAAGCCCACATTATAATAATGAATTTTGGTGTCGCCGTAATTGTACATATCGGTCAAAAAAACTCCCCATTTACCATGGTGGTTGTATTCAATTCCTGCCGCCATCCAGTTTTTTCGGTCTTGTTTGGTCCAAAGATGTTGGAATTCCACACGCAAGGATGAATAATGAGGTAGCCGATATGACCAGTCGGTGATGGCTATCATGTCATGTACCATACTTCCGTGGCCTTCAATTCGGAGTTGATTATAATCTTGTTTAATCATTGTGAAAGCGGATTTAATCTTTTTATTAATTTTTCGCTTGATTTCAATATTGACATCTTGAAAATAGAGTTCCCCGGGTTCGGCAAAAGGACGGGTATAATTGCCCAAGACGGGATTGAATTGAGCTTTCAGTCCGTGCCATCTGGACCAGTTGAAAGCAATACGTGTTCCATATTTTCCTCCAAACCAAGTTTTGCGCTTCAATTTAAAATATGTATCCCATTGAAATCCGATTTCCCCCACTTTTTTTTCAGTAAGCGAGATACCGGTTTGGGATGTATAAACATAGATGTTGGCAAGCGAATAATCGTGGAGTTTAGTGAGTGCGGGCACATAATTGACCAATCCTGTGTTATACAGATTTCCTTCCAAATCGCGTTGAGCATAAAGTTGAATATTTTCGGTTCTTCGCAGAATAAGATTGGTTCCGAATCCCCGTTTGGAATAACCGGCTTTGATCAGATAGGCATCGCCGTCAAACAGAACCCTGTCTAATAAAACACCATTAGCATAGAGCGCATCGGAGGATTTATAAACATATTCAAAACCGAGATTGAAATTTTTTATGGTTGTGTTCAAACCGACAGAATATAGTTCCACTGTTTCGGGAACTTTTTCGTTTTCCGGTTTTTGGATGCGACTGATGATTCCGCCGTGTAATTGGATGCGGGGTAAATTTTCAAAAAAATCATTCAAGTTGAATTGGGAATATATTCCTGTGATATTGGATTCGGATAATTGAATGCCTACTCTCGGGTTTCCACTGATAAAGGTGAAACTCGGGCCTTTCTCAAAGGTATAACGGGCTCTTACACCTGCCAGTGCATTGTTGATTCCGAGCAAACGGTCTTCCCAAGTTCTGAAAAGCATCCCGCTTCCGAATTGATCATATATATAACCGGC
>JALVDN010000134.1 GCA_027008965.1 Flavobacteriales bacterium
CGGGTCTTGCTGCGCAACCCTCGGAGCCCTTCGGTCTCCTCGGTGAACCGGTGAGCCGGACAAAGCCGTCTCACCTCTTGCGGCGGGAGAGCCTACGCCAAGGCTTATCTCCCCGCCGGAAATTTTTATTATAACTTGTCACTTCGAGCAGATATGAGAAGTCTTTATTTGGCGCACGATAAATCGTGCTTGAATAATGAACACCGAACTTTCAAACGCCGATTTGAGATTTTCGTTCTACTACTGCAAACATGAAAGGAAACGTGTTTCGACGAACGAAGTGAGGAGAAATCTCTTCACGAGACAAAGCGTGAGATTTCTCGTCGCTCATCCTTCGTCCTCGCTCCGTCGAAATGACATCGTTCTCCTACCGCAAACATTGAAGTAGAATTGTCATTTCAAACGAAGTGAGAAATCTCTTTTCATCCACTAGTGTTATAGAGATTTCTCAGTCGTTGCTTCGCAACGCCTTCGAAATGACACACTCTCCTACAATAAAATCAGTAGCGCATTTAATCCAAATCTAAAATCTCACATTGCTTATCGATATTCGATATTCCCATCAAGCGCCGGCGGGCGCAGTGTTATCCTTGCGAAGCAACGCCCGTGTTTTTGCCACGGGGAGGAGGCTCCGAGCCATGACGAGGAGACCCCGAAGCCGTGCTTTGAAAAAACCGGAGCGGTGCAAGCAAGATTTAAACGGAGCACGCCAAATGGCGCCCTGATAAATATCAAAAATAAAAAAACCGCCTCTCAAGGAGACGGTTTGAGTTTTGAGTAAAGCCTTTATATTTCCATTTCGGATTTGATGAATTCGCGGTTGAGTAAGGCAATATCGGCAAGTGAGATACCTTTGGGACAAGCCACCTCGCATGCGCCGGTATTGGAACATGCTCCGAAGCCTTCGGCGTCCATGGCGGCAACCATTTTTTGCACGCGTTCGGCGGCTTCAACACGTCCTTGCGGAAGCCGGGCCAAATGGGCTACCCTTCCTGCTACAAATAACATGGCGGAAGCGTTTTTACAGGTGGCCACACAAGCACCGCAACCTATACAAGTAGCCGAATCAAACGCACGGTCGGCATCTTTTTTGGGAATGGGGATGTTGTTGGCTTCCACGGTGCGCCCAGAAGTATATGCGGAAATGTATCCACCCGCTTGCTGAATACGGTCAAAGGCGCTCCGGTCTACCACCAAATCTTTGATGACCGGGAAGGCTCCTGCCCGCCATGGTTCAATAACAATGGTATCGCCATCTTTGAATTTACGCATGTGCAATTGGCAAGTGGTAGTGAGTTTTTCGGGTCCGTGTGCTTGACCATTGATAAATAGGGAACACATTCCGCAAATGCCTTCGCGGCAATCATGATCAAAAGCCACCGGCTCCTCACCACGGGCAATCAGTTGCTCATTCAAATAGTCCAGCATTTCCAAAAAAGACATGTCGGACTCAACGCCTTCTATGTGGTAATCCACAAAACGTCCCTTGTCTTGCGGATTTTTTTGTCGCCATATTTTCAGATGTAGTTTCATAAGCCTTTATTTATAACTACGTGTTGTAGGTTTTACAAATTCAAATTTCAAAGGTTCTTTGTGCAAAATGCTTTGAGTTATATCCACGGCGTGTTCATATCTTTCATAAGGTCCGGCGGGATATTCCCAAGCCGCCACATATGCAAAGTTGGCATCATCCCGCAAAGCTTCGCCTTCTTCGGTTTGATATTCTTCACGGAAGTGTCCGCCTGCGGATTCTTCCCGGTGAAGCGCATCTAAAGCCATCAGTTCTCCGAGTTCCATATAATCACCCACATAAAAAGCTTTCTCCAATTCAGGGTTGAATTCGGAATCGCTTCCGGGCACTTTAACTTCTTTCCAGAATTGCTTTCTCAGTTCTTTGATTTGTTCAATGGCTTCCAGTAATCCCTTTTCATTTCTTGCCATACCCACTTTGTCCCACATGATTTTACCAAGTTTTTTATGGAACCAATCTACAGAATGTTTTCCGGGATTATTGATAAAGAATTTAACTTCTTCTTTTACTTTTTCTTCGGCTTCGGCAAATTCGGGTGTGTCGGTTGGCACTTTACCGGCTTTTATATAATCGGCTAAATAGTCACCGATGGTGTATGGCAGAATAAAATAACCGTCGGCCAAACCTTGCATCAAGGCGGAAGCGCCGAGGCGGTTGGCTCCGTGGTCGGAAAAATTGGCTTCTCCTATGACAAATAATCCGGGCATATTGGATTGCAAATCATAATCCACCCATAAACCGCCCATGGTGTAGTGATTGGCCGGATAAATCATCATAGGTGTTTCATAGGGATTATCACCGGTGATTTTTTCATACATTTCAAACAAGTTGCCGTATTTTTCTTCTATTACTTTTTTGCCGAGCTCAATAATTTGTTCTCGTGTGGGGTTTTTTATTCCCAGGAGGTTAGCTTGTTCTTTACCATAAGATTCTATGGCCGTTGAGAAGTCGAGGAAAACGGCTTCTCCCGTTTTGTTTACGCCATAGCCTGCATCGCAACGTTCTTTGGCTGCGCGAGAAGCCACATCGCGGGGCACCAAGTTTCCAAAAGCAGGATATCTGCGTTCCAAATAATAATCTCTGTCTTCTTCGGGTATGTCTGTAGGTTTAAGCCGGCCTTCACGCAATGCTTGGGCGTCTTCTTTTTTCTTGGGCACCCATATTCTACCGTCATTACGCAATGATTCGGACATCAGTGTCAACTTGGATTGTAAATCACTACTGCGCGGGATACAAGTAGGATGAATTTGCACAAATGAGGGATTGGCAAAATAGGCGCCTTTTCGGTGTGCTCTCCATGCTGCGGTAGCATTGGATCCCATGGCATTGGTAGAGAGGAAATACACATTGCTGTATCCTCCGGTTGCCAAAACAACTGCATGCGCGGAGTGGCGTTCTATTTTTCCGTTGACCAAGTTACGGGTGATGATTCCGCGGGCGTGTCCGTCCACTACAACCAAGTCCAACATCACGTGACGGTTAAACATTTGCACTTTTCCTCGGGCAATTTGTCTGTTCAAAGCTCCATAAGCACCCAGCAAAAGTTGTTGTCCGGTTTGACCTTTGGCATAAAAGGTGCGTGATACCAATACCCCGCCAAATGAGCGGTTAGCTAATAACCCGCTGTATTCCCGGGCAAAGGGAACACCTTGCATCACCGCTTGGTCGATGATATTCCCCGAAAGTTCGGCCAAACGATAGACATTCGCTTCACGGGCCCGATAATCACCTCCTTTGATCGTATCATAAAACAATCGCCAATCCGAATCGCCGTCGTTTTGATAGTTTTTAGAAGCGTTGATACCTCCTTGTGCGGCTATAGAGTGAGCTCTTCTGGGTGAGTCTTGAAAAGCGAATGCTTTCACATTGTATCCCAATTGTGCCAAGGTGGCCGCAGCGGAAGCACCGGCCAATCCGGTTCCAACCACAATGATGTCCAATTTCTTTTTATTAGCGGGACTCACCAGTCGGATTTGATCTTTGTAG
>JALVDN010000135.1 GCA_027008965.1 Flavobacteriales bacterium
CGACTCGAAAGATATCCGTAAAGAATATGAAATTTTGCTTTCGGAATTGAAAAAATACAATCCCGAACTTTTGAATAAAAAAAGAGTGCTTGCCATCACCAAATCCGACCTGCTGGACGAAGAACTCAAGGAAGAAATCAAAAAAGAACTACCACGCGATATTCCCTACGTATTTGTCTCTTCTTTCACGGGCGAAGGCCTGGAACAGTTAAAAGATTTATTGTGGAAGGTGTTGAATGAGCAGGCCTAATACCATTCTTTCAATTGGTAGGAAAGGGAAAATAATAGAAAGGTTGGTATAGGATTTGAAAGGGAAGTATCATAAGTGTACGAAACTCCAAAAAGCATTTTTTTGTATTTAAATTCGATTCCCGGACCCTCAAACCTATAATCATAATAATAATCGGTATCAGCAAAAGAAGTAGAGGGAAATAAAAAAACTCTTTGAGGAGCGATGGGTAAATTACGGGAAAATTGATAGAATACTTTAACAGGAATTTTTTTAATCCTGAAATTATAATTTAATGCATACGTATTTTGAAAAATCCACGCTTTATAATCATTCACGTGTATATAGTCAGGTACATAATAATATATATCCGGCTCATAATAATCACCAACTCCAATAGATACATGATCATAAGTGAAAGCTTGACGAAAAGAAAAAGCTAATCCTTTATAGAGACGAAGGTTAAATTTATAAAATATATATTGTGATTCATACGATTCAAAAACATCATTACTCGTTGAATATGTTGTTAGATTTGGAGTTGTAGGATCAACTGATAATTTACCACCCGGAACAAATTGTTTCTGATATTTAATGGGTGTTTGGAACAAAGTACCCAATTCAAAAGTTATCAACGGATTATTTTCTTTAGATTTGTTTTGTCCGTATGTTACAAATAATAGCCCTAATAGAAGAATAGTTAAATAATCTTTCATAGCATTAATATCTAAAAATATCATATTTCACGTGTGCATATAAAATTCCGAAAAAACCTTTGGTCCAATAATAATCTCCGGGGTTAAAAGAAAAATAAAGGCCTATTCCCATGGAAAGCTTTTTCACATGAAAGGTGTTTTGAAAAACCCATACCGAGGCTTTCATATCGGTTTTATAGATTTCATTTCTATTATTGATGGAATAAAAATAAAGACCTTTGTTTAGCTTACCATGTCCCCAATCCATCGAAAATGATTTGTTTTTCTTTAAATAATACTGATACCTGACAGCTAAAAGAAAATCTTTTGTAATGTAAAGAGCGTCAGAGGTATAAGAAGGATTCAAATTCTTTGTGGGAAATTGCGAAATCGTATTATAATTTTGCCAAAACAACAAAGACCACCTTGGATGTATTTTCCATTCCACACCGAAGGATAAGTTGGGTTGGTAATATGAAGTTAAATGAAGCTGAATCGTTGTGTCTTTTATATGCATCAAATAATAACTTTCTCCCATCACAGGTAGTCTCATCTCCGTGCCTATAAAAAATCTGATAGGCTTTTCTTGGTTAAAAAACTGTGGCATAGCCCATGTATGCCATAAAATGATAAATAATGTAGTGAAATTTTTCATTAATTATAGATTATTTCAAAAGTAAAAAAATTTACGTACTCCAAACAAATTAAACAAGTGATAGCCTTATAAAATAATAAATCCCTAAATTTGCACCTAAACCAAAACCGGATGATTGTACATCAAAGTATCAAAGAGATTTTAAGTAGTGAAAAATTAAATATTCCCGTAAAGGTACGCGGTTGGGTGAAAACCTTCAGGAATGACCGGTTTATTGCCTTGAATGACGGTTCCACGTTGCAACATCTTCAATTGGTGATAGATCCTGAAAAGTACAGTGAAGATTTTTTAAAGAAAATATCAACAGGAGCGGCCATTGAAGCCGAAGGCGAATTGGTGGAAAGCCTGGGAAAAGGTCAAAAAGTTGAAGTTCAGGTAGAGAAATTAAAAATTCTCGGAGAAGCCGACCCCGAGACCTATCCGGTTCAGCCCAAAAGACATACTTTGGAGTTTTTAAGAGAAATTGCGCATTTGCGTCCGCGAACCAATCTTTTCGGAGCCATTATGCGTGTGCGTTCCGATTTGGCTTTTGCCATTCATGAATATTTTCATCAAAACGATTTTTTCTATATACACACACCCATTATCACGGCCATTGATGCGGAGGGAGCCGGACAAATGTTCCAAGTGACCACACTTGATTTGAAAAATCCTCCCTTGACTGAAGAAGGAGAAATTGATTATAAAAAAGATTTTTTCGGCCGTAAAGCCAACCTCACCGTTTCCGGGCAGTTGGAAGCCGAAACCTATGCCATGGCATTGGGAAAAGTATATACTTTCGGACCCACATTCAGGGCTGAAAATTCCAACACCACCCGGCATTTGGCCGAGTTCTGGATGGTGGAACCCGAAGTGGCTTTTTTGGATTTGGACGGCAACATGGATTTGGCCGAAGATTTTGTGAAATATATCATCGGGTATGTGATGAAAAGCCGTGCCGGTGAATTGGAATTTTTGGAAAAAAGACTACTTCAAGAAGAAAAGTCTTTGCCGGCCAACAAAAGAAGCGATATGCCCTTGCGTGAAAAACTTCAATTTATTTTGGAAAATCAATTCGTGCGGATTTCCTATACCGAAGCCATAGAAATTCTCAAGCAGTCCAAACCCTACAAGAAAAAGAAATTCCAATTCCCCGTGGAATGGGGTGTGGATTTACAAAGTGAACATGAACGTTATTTGGTTGAGAAACATTTCAAAAGCCCGGTGATTATTTATGATTATCCGGCTGACATCAAAGCTTTTTACATGCGCCTTAATCCCGACGGGAAAACCGTTAGAGCGATGGATGTATTATTTCCCGGAATAGGGGAAATTATAGGTGGCTCACAACGTGAAGAGCGCTTGGATGTGCTATTGGAAAAAATGAAAAAGCTGGGAATTGATGAAAAAGATTTGTGGTGGTATGTGGACCTGCGCAAATATGGAACAGCCGTTCACAGTGGTTTCGGGTTGGGCTTTGAACGAATGGTTCAGTTTGTTACGGGAATGAGCAATATACGTGATGTAATACCCTTTCCCAGAACGCCAAAACACGCCGATTTCTAATAAAAAAAGGGCTTTAACAGCCCTTTTTTAAATCTTTTGCACTTTGATATTGGTGTATTTTTTGTTTTCTTGATCAATAATATTCAGAAGGTAGTAGCCCGGTTTCAAATTTTTCATCTGCAAAGACCACATTTTAAATTCGGTTTCGGTTTTTTTCAAAAGTTTGCCGGTCATATCAAACAAACGGATTTCATATTTCCCTTCCCGCGGTAGTTGAATGGTCAAAAGTGTTTTTACGGGATTGGGATAGACCACCACTCCTTCCAAAGCTTGATAATCTTCCAAATCCATTTGTATATAAAAATCAACACCGATAAAACCTTCTGAAAGATGGGTTGTTCCTTGGTCGATTTCTGCCACAAAAATCTCTCCACTTGT
>JALVDN010000136.1 GCA_027008965.1 Flavobacteriales bacterium
GACCGCTTCCATCACGATGAAATTGGTTTATTCCATTAAATAATGTAAATCATGCGATTATTTTATTTTTTACTTCTTTTTCCGGGAATATTTCTTTTTTCCGGGTGTGAGGGAGGCAAAGGAGGGGAGTTTGAAACTATCGCAGATCAAAAAGCTATATCGGTTCCCGCTCAACTTCCCGGAACAAAGGGCGGATTTTTGGAAATGGATAGAAAAATCAGGAAGGAGGGTTTTGTAGAGTTTGAAACGGATGATTTGGGATTTACACGGAAAAAAGTGTATGAAAATGTAAAGCAGTATGGAGGTTATATTTCTTCTGAGAATGCATTCAAAACCAAAGACAGAATTACCACCACAATGGTAGTGCGCATACCGGCGGATAAGTTTGATGCGTTTTTGGACAGCATTCTTCAAAATGTTGAAAGGATTGACAGGAAAGACATCCGGGTGGAAGACGTTACGGAACAAATGATAGATATAGAGGCTCGTTTGAAAACCAAAAAGGAATTGGAAAAAAGGTATTTGGAGTTGTTGAAGCAAGCGAAAAGCGTGACGGAGATACTTGATGTGGAGCGTCAGTTGGCTCAAGTACGGGCAGAGATTGAATCTATGGAAGGACGGTTGAATTTCTTGAAAAATCAAACTGCTTATGCTTCGCTTACCATTCATTTTTATGAAAGAATCAATCCGGCTATGCATTTCGGAAGGAAAATGCTTGAAGCTTTTAGAAACGGATGGAAAAATTTCATTTGGTTTTTTGTTTATTTAGTAAATGTATGGCCTTTTATACTGATTATTTTCTTATTTTTGATTTGGAAATATTACAAAAAAGGTTAGTAATTTATCATTTTCCCAAATTTTTTTATTTTTGATTATTCAAGTTTTCAAAGTTTTTTGTTATGATAAGAAAGTTTATTGTATTCCTTATTTTAATTATTGTAATAAAAACTAATGCACAAATCCAATTTGAACCCGGCTATTTTATTGATAACACCGGAAAAGAAACCAAGTGTTTGATTAAAAATGTGGATTGGTACAATAATCCTACGGAATTTGAATATAAATTCGGTGAAAATGATACCCCTAAAAAAGCCGGTTTAAATGATGTGAAAGAATTCGGGGTTCACGGTTATTCAAAATACATACGTGCTACGGTGAAAATGGATACTTCTGCAGTAGATTTGAGTAGATTGAGTTATCAAAGTAAACCCGAGTTCAAACAAGTAACCCTCTTTTTAAAAGTTTTAGTAGAAGGTAAAGCCGATTTATATGCATATGTGCAAGGAAATTTCAAGCGGTATTTTTACTCCGTTGGAGGCGGTCCTATCAAGCAATTGATTTATAAAGAATTTTATGTTGATGACGGGTTGGTATCCAGAAACACATTTTTCAGACAACAAATTTGGAATGACTTGAAATCCGAATGTATTCATCGGAAGGACTTGGAAAAGTTACCCTATAAAAAGGATAATTTAATGCGTATTTTCAAACAATATAATGAATGCGGAAATCAAGTGAAATTTGAAGCGCCCGAAAGACGGATCAAATATCGCTTGAATGTGAGACCGAAGGTGAATTTTACATCCCTGGTGGTGGGATCGGTTGATAACAATTTGACAGCCGATTTCGGTCAAAAAACAACTTTCGGTTTGGGTTTGGAATCGGAATTTATCATGCCATTTAATAAAAATAAATGGTCTTTGTTTGTAGAGCCTACCTATCAGTATTTCAATGGAAAAATTTCGGATAATTATCAAAAACAAATCAGCTATCAAACCATCGAATTGCCTTTGGGTGCAAGGCACTATTTTTATTTTGGGGAATCCGCAGTTTTTGTTAATGTTTTGATTGCTGTGTATTTTGATATCAACTCTAACTATATAATCAAGCGTTCGGACGGCTCAACCTTTTCAGATCTTAAGATAAAATCAAATTATAATTATGCTTTCGGTGTAGGATACAGGACACTGGACCGGTTTAATATTGAACTCCGGTTTTATACAAGGCGAAATTTATTGTTGGGATATTTATTTTTTGATGCCATTTATAAAAACATGTCCTTATCTATCGGATACACTGTTTTTTAGTGTCTTTGTTTAACAAAAAATTTTTTGTAACAAAAATCGGGTTATTACGTATATATAAGTGAACACTTAAATACACCCCGAACCTATGAGACAACTTAAAATCACCAAACAGGTAACCAACCGTGAAACCGCTTCGTTGGACAAGTACTTGCAAGAAATTGCCAAGTATGATTTGATAACGGCTGATGAAGAAGTGGAATTGGCCCAACGCATCAAAGCCGGAGATGAAGAAGCTTTGGAAAAACTGGTCAAAGCCAATTTGCGTTTTGTGGTTTCCGTTGCCAAGCAATATCAAAATCAAGGATTGTCCTTGCCCGATTTGATCAATGAAGGAAACATGGGTTTGATAAAGGCCGCAAGAAGATTTGATGAAACACGCGGTTTTAAATTTATTTCTTATGCCGTATGGTGGATTCGTCAATCCATTTTGCAAGCATTGGCGGAGCAATCGCGTATTGTCAGATTGCCTTTGAATAAAATCGGAAATATCAACAAAATCAATAAGGCCATTGCCAAGTTGGAACAAAAAAACGAGCGCCCGCCCACAATTGACGAGTTGGCCGAAGAATTGGATATGAGCCCTGAGGACGTTAAAGAATCCTTGAAGAATGCAGGAAGACATGTTTCTATGGATGCGCCTTTGGTAGAAGGAGAAGATTCCAACCTGTATGATGTTTTGCGCGCCGGAGATATGCCCAATCCCGATAAAGAATTGCTTCAAGAATCACTGCGTACGGAAATTGAACGTGCACTTTCAACCTTGAATGAAAGAGAAGCGGATGTGATCAGATTGTATTACGGATTAAATGGCAATCATCCTTTGACATTGGAAGAAATAGGAGAGACATTCGGATTGACACGCGAGCGTGTAAGACAAATCAAAGAGAAAGCCATCCGCAGAATGAAACATACTTCGCGCAGTAAAATTTTGAAACAATATTTGGGTTAAGACTCATTATTATAAAAAACTAAAGCCGGCGAAAGAGCCGGCTTTTTTATTGATAAATCTTTTATTTCAGTCATCGTTTTTTAAAATGTCATTAGGTAAAAATCCGGTAGTGAATTCGGTAACTTTACTGTAATTATTTTTATCGTAAACCACAACCTTACCAATATCATTATAAGCATTGGCGTCCATCACGAAAATATAATCGCCTATGATTTCCAACCCGTAAGGAGTTTGAATGTCATTGCCTAAATCTATCACTCCCCACAAAGGAAGATCTGTATCAGATGTGGACATTTTATATAGCTCGTCATCTAAAATGTAGTATATATCATTGCCATCAACATCCATGAATTTCGGGTGTTCTGTAGTATAAAAATCATAAGAGGAAACTACATTATTGGTTGCCGGGTGAATTTTAGATAAATTCCCACGGGTTTCGCCACCTTGACTCCAAGG